>DATGFI010000353.1:0-3062 GCA_035309205.1 Planctomycetota bacterium
GCTCGATCACCGTGGAGCAGGCGCTCAAGCACCCGACGTGGAACATGGGCGGAAAGATCACGATCGATTCGGCGACGATGTTCAACAAGGCGCTGGAGATCGTCGAGGCCCGCTGGCTCTTCGACCTCAAGGCCAGCCAGATCGAAGTCATCGTGCATCCCCAATCGATCATCCACTCGATGGTCGAGTTCGTCGACGGATCGGTGATCGCCCAGCTGGGGCTGCCCGACATGCGGACGCCGATCCAGTTCGCGCTCACCTATCCCGGACGATCCGAGGGAAACGTAAAGCGCCTCAACCTCGCGGAGATCCGGACGCTGACCTTCCAGGAGCCCGACCTGGAAAAGTTCCCGTCGCTCAAGCTGGGCTGGCGGGCGGCGGAAGCGGGGGGGACGATGGGCGCGGTCCTGAATGCGGCCAATGAGGTGGCCGTGGACCGCTTCGTGAAGAAGGAGATTTCCTTTCTACAGATCTTCGAGACTGTGAAAACGGTGATGGACCGGCACGCGCTGGTAGGCCATCCCACGCTCGAGGACGTGCTCGGGGCCGATGCCTGGGCGCGCCAGGAGGCTCAATGCATCAACTCATGACGTGGCTGGGGAACGGCTGGAACGTGGTTTTGGTGGTGGTCGGCCTGGGCATGATCATCTTCCTCCACGAGCTGGGCCACTTCCTCATGGCGAAGAAGAACGGCGTTCGCGTGGAGATCTTCTCGCTCGGCTTCGGCCAGGCCCTCTTCAAGTTCCGGCGAGGGGAAACGGAGTACCGCATCGCCTGGCTTCCCCTGGGCGGCTACGTCAAGATGGCGGGCGAGACCCTGATGGACGACCGCAAGGGCGAGCCGTTCGAGCTGACGTCGAAAACGCCGTGGCAGCGCTTCCAGATCTTCGTCGCCGGCGCGGTGATGAACCTGATCATCGCCTTCCCGATCGCGATCCTGTCCTATACCGTGGGCAAGTGCGAGGCGCCCAACGTGATCGGGACGCCCAGCCTCGCCGACGCGCAAGCGGAAAAGCCGCTCCAGGCCGGGGACGTCATCATCGAGGTCGACGGCCGGAAGATCGACAGCCTCGACAAATACCGCATCGAGATGATCCGCCACGCCAGCGGCACGATGGTGCCGGTCACGTTCATCCGGAACGGCCTCCAGATGGAGGCGAAGATCAAGGCGATGCGGTCGAGTTTCCACCAGACGCTCCCGCCGAGCACGGCTCTCGTGGACCCCTCTCCCGGGAAGGAGCTCTACGCCCAGGGCGTCCGGGAAAAGGACGAGATCGCCCAGATCGGCGACAAGGTCGTCTACACGCACGCCGAAGCCGACAAGGAGCTCCGCAGCAAGCCGAGCCAGGACGTCCTCCTCAAGATGCGCCGACGGGACCCCAAGTTCGAGGAGGACAACAAGACCTTCGGCGTCACGCTCCACCTGGGCGCGAAGAAATGGTACGAGATCCCGGTCGACGACAACATCTGGGAAGCGCGGGTCGGCATGGTCTTCGACTACCGTCCGGCCTCGGGGCAGCTGGAGCCCGGGGACCTGATCGTCAAGATCGGGGACCAGGACATCCGGTCCTGGGCGCAGATGCGGGACGTGATCGAGCACAGCGAAGGCCGGATGCTGGAGTTCAAGATTCAGCGGGACTCGGAGACGAAGACGCTGACGATCTCTCCCATGAGGAAGGAAGACGGCAAGTTCGGCATCGGGATCATGCCCAAGTACGGCAACGTCTTCGCGGACGTGAAGCCGGGCAGTTTCTTCCAGCGGATGGGGCTCGAATCGGGGGACCGCCTGGTCTCCATCGAGGGCACCGGCGGCGACATCACCTTCGAGGGCCTCGAGAAGGCGAAGATACCGCCGGTCATGGGGTACCGGGGGGAGGAGCCCAGGACCCTGAGCATCGAGATCGAGCGCAAGGGGGAGCGCAAGAAGATCGCCCTGGTCGCCGAGGAGAAGGTCGAGGCCGATCTGGCCGCCGCCGGCTTCAAGACGAAGGAGGGGATCCTGATCAGCGGAGAATCCTTCCCTTTCCGCCGCCGGGCGCTGGGCGACGCGGTGAAGATCGGCCTTCAGGAGCCGGTGGACATCACGGTGATGACGGTCGACATCCTCAAGAAGCTCGTGACGGGCGGCGAGTCGGCGAAGGGGCTGTCGGGGCCGATCGGGATCATCCGCGCGTCCTACAGCTTCGCCCAGCGCAACATCGGCAACTTCATCTGGCTACTCTGCCTGATCACCGTGAACCTCGGCATTTTCAACCTGCTTCCGATCCCTGTGCTCGACGGCGGCCACAACGTGCTCCTCCTGATCGAGGTGGTGCGCAAGTGGTTCGGAAAGCCGCCGCCCAGCGAGAAGTTCATCGCGGGCTTCCAGTACGTGGGGCTGGCCTTCATCCTGACGCTCTTTGTCTTCGTGACCTACAACGACATTTCCAACATGTTCAGCTTCGGCCGTGGATAGCGCGGGCTGGGAAGCGCTCCTCGGGAAGGTCGTGGTGGTCGACACGGACTCGCGCTTCGTCTACCTGGGGACGCTTGCCCGCGTCGACCTGGAGTTCCTCATCATGAAGGACGTCGACGTCCACGACCGCCGCGAGAGCCCCTCGACGAAGGAGCAGTACATCATGGACATGAAGAAGTTCGGCGTGAAGCCCAACCGGAAGGAAGCCAACATCCGCAAGACGCAGGTCGTGAGCATCTCCAAGCTGGACGACATCCTGGGTTTCTGATGGCCCGCCGCGTCGATGTCGTCGCCTACCTGAAGCTTTTCCGGTTTCCCCTGGTCTTCACCGCCATCGCCGACAGCGCGACGGGACGCCTGCTGGTCTCCTGCGATTTTCGGGCGGCCTGGCCGACCTTGGGTCTCCTCGCCCTGGCATCCGCCGGCCTCTACTTCTTCGGGATGTCCCTGAACGACATCGCCGACCGGATCAGGGACAAGGACATCGCTCCGGGCCGGGTGCTGCCCTCGGGACGCCTGGGCCTGGGGGCGGCGCGAGTCGCCTGTTTCGCCGCGCTTGCGGCCTCCCTCCTGGGGATCTCTCTCGTCGGCGAAACTCCGCTGACCC
>DATGFI010000354.1:0-3049 GCA_035309205.1 Planctomycetota bacterium
CTGTGCATGCGCGGAACCTCCACACCTGGGAACCGGGAGATCCCAGGGACGCCCAACGGGAGATGGTCCCCACGGGTCGGTCGGAGAAGGCCCAAGGGGAGGGGCCCTGGATCGCCGCGGGGGATGGCGGAGCTTGAACCGATCGGATCCCCAAAGGCCGGTTTCACTTCAGCGGGTCAGCCGTCTAATAGAACAGAATGATACCGGGTTACGGCGTCTTCATCACGCCTCGTGGTGATTCGGACGAGGGAAGGATTGCCGCCCTCTGTCAGGCCACGGGTTTGGCGCCGGCGGATTCCCGGCTGGTGCTTGCTTCCCATATTCCCCGTCGCATCTTGACCTCGAAGTCCGCCCCAGAGGCGGAAGACCTGCTCGGGTCCCTCCGAGCGGCGGGCTTCGACGGATTCGTCCTCAGCCTGGACCTATTGTCGCGCGCCCGGGTTCCTCAGGTGAACGCCGCCGAGTTCACTCCGGAAGGGATCGTCTTCCGGCCTTCGGGGGCCTTTCGCCCCGGCCAGTTGCGGCTTCTGATTCACGGTGCGTTCCTCTCGGGGGCCGATATCGAGCGCACGGTCACGACGTATCCCCAGACCCTGACCGGGATCGTCCGCCGCCCCAAGGCCGAAACCACCCACGAGCGGTCGAGTTCCTCGGAGCGATTCGTCCACCTGTACGGGGAGGCTCATACCGACGTGTTGGAACTGCGCCCCGGCCGCTTCAACTTCCGGTGCCTGGGGAACGAATTCGGGATCTCAGCCGCCATGAATTGCGACACGTTCATCCGGAGGCTGACCGCTTTAAGCCCGAACGTTCAGTTCGACGACACGCTCTTGCGGTATCCCCCGCCTGTTGATGACGAAGTCGTCTCCGACCGGGTGGCGGGAGGAAACCCGCTGCGGGTGGAAGTCGTCCGCCGAAAGCAGGGGAACGAGGGAAGCGCGGTCCGGGCCTCGATTCTCCTGGCTCTGGCCATCCTGGGCCGCTGAAAAGAAGGTCTCTCTTTAGCACGCAGTCCCTTCACCGCATCACTGCACCCGCGATCGGCCGGTTCATCGCCCGCCCGCCCCCTTCACCCTCCGACAGGCCCATCGGCAGGCCGGCTGGCTTCCGGGCTCCGCGAGCCGAGGCGGCCCGGCGGGAGGGGCCGCGGGGGTTCCATTCTTGGAATCGATGGAGTCTTCCCGGAGATCCTGTGCGTGTGCCGGATCCGGGGACGTCGTTGCAGACATCTCATCAACCGCATGGGCTTCCTTTCTTTCCTTGCGGAGCCGGGTCGAACTCCCCTTTTGGCTTCCGGGGATATTCGGGCCTTCCCTCCGGCGTTGTGTATTCGTGATCCCGCTGCGACTCTTCGCTCTGATCGCCGTCCTTCTTCCCGGCCTGCGCCAGGAAGCCGCGACGGGAGGGGTTGAGGGGGTCGCTACCTATACCGCCGACGCCCAGAGGCCCTGGCGGTTGGGCCGCTACTATGTCCGGAAGGGGGCGCTCTCGGAGGCGGTCGTCGCGCTTACGGGCGGCGATCTCAAGGCGGCTCCCGCGACGACGCCGGCCACCGTCGTCGTCGACCAGAAGAACTACCAGTTCAGCCCGGAGACCGTGGCGATTCGGATCGGCGACCGCATCCGCTTCACCAACAGCGACGAGGCTGTCCACAATGTCCGCGCCGTCACCCTGGACTACGGGTTCAACGAGAGCATGGCGCCCGGAGCGGAGCACCTCCAGACCTTCAAGACCGCCACGGGCATCGCCCATCCGCTCAAGGTCGGCTGCGTCTATCACAGCGCCATGCGCGCCTGGGTCTTCGTCTTCGACCATCCGCGCTTCAAGGTCACCGAGACCGACGGCGCCTTCCGCTGGGACGGCCTGCCTCCCGGGACCTACACGATCGACGTGAATCACCCCGCGGGCGACCTTCGGGGATCCGCTACCGTCGTGGTCAAAGCGGGCGAGACCACGAAGGTCGAGCTGCGCCTGTCCCCCGACAACCGCAAGTCCGACGACTCAGGAGAAAAGTAATGGATGCGACTCCGACCCGCCGCCAGATCCTCCGCGCCACCTCGGCAGCCGTCGCCGTCACGCTGGCCGATCTCTCCCTGGCTTCCTGCGCCTTTCCCGGCCAGGCCGAACAGGAAGAGCTCGTTCCCTTCCTGAACATGCCTCGGACGGCGCCCGAGCGGCTCGACTGGGAGACCTTGACCGAGTGGATCACGCCGCAGGACCAGGTCTTTAGCGTGCAGCACTACGATGTCCCGACCATCGACGCGGCCACGCACACGCTCGAGATCGCCGGGCTCGTGGACACCCCCCGGACGCTGTCCATGGATCAGCTGAAGGCGCTGCCGCGCAAGGAACAGACCATGACCCTCGAGTGCTCCGGGAACGGATCTTCGAAGGGGTTCATGAACGCCGTCTATAACGGCACCTGGGGGGGAACCCCGCTGGCGCCGCTCCTGGAGTCCTGCGGCGTCAAGCCCGCCGGAATCGAGGTCGTCTTCTACGGCAAGGACCGCCAGAAGGAGACGCTGCGGAAAGGCACGAAGAGCGAGATCACGATCGACGTGCAGTTTGGGCGGTCGATGTCGCTCACGGACGCGATGAAGCTCAACCTGCTCCTGGCCTGGGAGCGGGACGGCCGGCCGATCGAGAAGCGCAACGGCGCTCCCCTGCGCCTGATCGTTCCCGGCTGGTACGGCATCGCCAGCGTAAAGTGGCTCGAGAAGATCGAGGTTCGGGACCGGCGCTATATGGGTCGCTTCATGGCCCGCGACTATGTGACCGTGCGCGGCGTCCGCCAGGGGAAGGACCTGGTCTATCTCGAGACCTCGGTCGGCCGCATGAACCTCAAGTCGGTGATCGCGCGGGTGACGAAGCGGAAGAGCGCCGGCGGCGACGTGCCGCTGAAGGCCTACGGCGCGGCCTGGGACGACGGCACGGGCGTGGCCAAGGTGGAGCTGCAGGTCGACGGCGGCGAGTGGCGTCCTGCGGTGCTCGCCGCGGCGCCGCGCGCGCCGTTTTCCTGGACCTTCTTCTCGGTCGATCTGGGTTCGGT
>DATGFI010000355.1:0-5572 GCA_035309205.1 Planctomycetota bacterium
TCCGATTCTTCGTTCAGCAGGCCCGCGATCGCCGCGCGGTGGGCGGTGATCCAGTCGGGGACGGAGGCCCCCACCTCGGAGATGCAGAAGGCCGTGTAGGCCTCGACCACCGAGCGGTCCTTGTTGGGCTTGATCATCGCCCCCTTGATGTTGTCGGTGACCTCGAGCGCGAGCCGCTCGGCCAGCATCGCCAGCGGCTCGTCGCCGATCTGGAGCCGGTGGTAGGGAACGAGCTCCGCGAGGGAGGCCTTCTCGAAGGCGACCTCGTAGGAGATCGAGATCGCTCCGACGTCGAAGATCTTCACGTGCGGCTGGATCGAGACGGGGCCCAGGTTCGAGACGCAGACGAGGGGCTTGAGGCGAACGGTGAGCGGCGCGTAGACGGGGACGTCGCGCGGGGCCGCGACGCCCAGCCGGATCTCGAACGGGAACGGCTTCTGGAAGAGGACCTCCGTGACGAGCTCCGTCTTGATTTCGTTCGCGACGTCGAACGCGAAGAGG
This sequence comes from Planctomycetota bacterium, assembly GCA_035309205.1. Taxonomy (GTDB): domain Bacteria; phylum Planctomycetota; class MHYJ01; order MHYJ01; family JACPRB01; genus JACQFK01. The sequence goes on from DATGFI010000355.1 coordinate 502, forward strand.
TAGACGACCGTGCCTTTCATCTCTAGATCCTAGCAATCGCCCCGGCGGGCGTACCATAGCCGTGCGGAACGCTCTCCTGATGCTGCTCCTCCTCTCCGGGTGCTCCGGTCCCGTGCCGCGCCTCGCGCCGCCGCTTGGCCTCTCCTGGCAGAAGAACCTGCTCACGATCAGCGGCGAATTCCCCGGGCAGCGGCTCGACATCCTCTACCTCGAAGCCTACTGCCGCTCAGGCGCGCGCGACGTCGAATGGAAGACGACCGTCATTCCCCACCGGACGGAGAAGCTCTCCGATGACGGGAAGACGATCATCCTCCGGGACGTCGTCCAAGGGAACGTGGTGGTCACCCACCGGGTCCAGGCCGGCCTGGGCGAGGTGAGCTTCGAGGTCGAAGCCACGAACGAGGGGCCAGACTACGTGGACGCCCAGTGGGTCCAGCCCTGCATCCGCGTCGGCGCCTTCACCGGAGGCGATCAACGGACCTATGTCGAGAAGTCCTTCATTTTCATCGACGGGAAACAGACCTTCCTCCCCCAGGCCCGCCGCACCGAAGAGGCGGTCTACAAGGGCGGCCAGCTGTACATTCCCCCGGGCATCAGGCGCGAAGACTGCAATCCCCGCCCGCACAGCCCCGACGTGCCGTCGAACGACCTGATCGGCTGCGTCTCGGCCGACGGCCGCTGGCTTTTCGCGACCGCCTGGACCCCGACCCAGGAGCTTTTTCAGGGTGTGATAGTCTGCCTGCACAACGACTTCCGCCTGGGGGGGCTGAACCCCGGGGAGACGAAGCGGGCGCGCGGCAAGGTCTACATCATGGAAAACGACGTGGACCTGCTCCTCGCCCGCTATCACCGCGACTTCCCCGGCTCGAAATAGCGTGATCCAGCGGGCCCCGTCGCATAATAGCTCTATGAAACATCTGCTTTTGGTGGTCCTCCCGCTCCTCGCCCAGGACAAGGCCGAAATCCGGCTCCTCGTCCGTGCCGACGACATGGGCGTCGCTCAGGGTGTGAACGAGGCCTGCATCCGTTCGGTGAAGGACGGCATCGCCCGCTCGGTCGAAGTGATCGTCCCAGGCCCCTGGTTCCTCGACGCCGTCCGCCGGCTGAAGGAAAACCCGGAGATCGACGTGGGCATCCATCTTTGCCTGACGAGCGAATGGGAGCGCGTCAAATGGCGGCCGCTCAGCGGGCCGTCGTCGATCACCGACGCGGACGGCTACTTCTTCCCCATGACCCGCCAGCGCAAGGACTTCCCGCCCGGGACGGGCCTCTTCGACGCGAGCCCCAAGGCCGAAGACATCGAGCGCGAACTCCGGGCGCAGATCGAGACCCTGAAACGGCACCTCCCCCGGATCAGCCATGCGAGCTCCCACATGGGTGCCGCGGTCGGGACGCCGGAAGCACGGGCGATCACGGAGAAGCTGTGCAAGGAATTCGGCCTCCGGCTCGAGGCTCCCGGCACGAAGCCCGTGCGCAACTGGAGCGGCTCGCAAAAGACGCCCGAGGAGAAGGAAGCCGCCCTCGTTTCCGCGATCGAGAAACTGGAGCCGGGCACCTGGCTCATCGTCGAGCATCCGGGCCTGGACACCGACGAGCTCCGCGCGATGGGCCACCAGGGATACGAGGGCGTCGCTGCGGACCGGGCGGGCGTGACCCGAGCCTACACGAGCGAGAAGGTGAAACAGGCGGTGAAGGACCGCGGCGTCCGGCTGATCAGCCACCTCGACCTGGGCAACTAGGGCAGGACCTTGGACGGATCGCTCTTGGGGATCAGCTTCGCGCCCAGCCCCAGGCACGCGCGGCAGGGGACCGCGGCCGAGCGGAAGGCCATGCCTCGGCCGTCGCAGACCGTGCAGGGCGTCACCGAGACGATGTCGTCCATCGAGGGCGCCGGGTGCGGCTTGTGGTCGCACTGCTTGCAGTCCACGTAGCCGTCCTTGCACTTCTCGCACTTCACCACGCGGTCGATGCCGGTGCCCCGGCAGGGAGGGCAGACGAGCTTCGCGCCGAGCGAGCTCGTCAGGCTGCCGGTCCCCTTGCAGCGCTGGCAGTAGTACTTCGTCTCCTTCTTCCCGTGGCAGTTCGTGCAGCGGAAGCGGCCCTGGCCCGCGCAGACGTTGCAGATCGCGACCGCCTTGATCGACTTCTCGAGCGCCGCCAGGTGGTCCGGCCCCCCCGGGAGAGAGATCTTCACCGTCTCATAGGCGCTGACCGGGCGCTCGAAGCCGTGTTTCTTGGCCTGCACGAGCCGCAGGAGCGCATAGGACCAGACGAAGCGCACCGCCGGGGTGTCAATCTGGCGGTAGTCGTTCACGAACGCGAGCACCGCGAGGTCGAAGTCGCCGTGCGCGATCCAGTTGTCGAGGTCGTGAACGGCGTGCCCTTCCGTGGTCCCGATGATGCCGTTCTGGACGACGAGATTGAGCGACTTGGCCGTCTTCTCGACCTCGGGATCCTGTCCGGCGCCGATCAGGTGCACGATGGCGAAGGGCTGAAGGACGTCCCGCGCGGCGCCCAGCGTCCCGATGAATTTCGCCGCCTCGAGGTGAGTGGCGGGCGTCAGGGCCGCCGGATTCCGGAGCCACGGCTTGTTGAAGTAGTCCTGCGCCGACTTCTCGGCGGGGCCCGCCGGCTCGCTCTGGGAGAGGAACTGGATCGCGGCGGCGGCAAAGTCGCTCGTCTGCGTCTTGAACGAGGCGAGCGCGGCGGCGCGGCGGGCCGGATCGTTCCGCTTGACCGGGTCGACGAGCGTGGTCAGCCCGTCGTCGAGGGCGATGATCGGGGGCGCCGTCGGACGGTTGATCGAGGGCGGGCTCCCCGGGAGCCGGGTCTCGTCCAGATGCACGCGCTCGCGCAGGAGGCGCATCAGCTGGATCACGATCATGATCTGCTTCCCGAGCGAGCCGTCCTCCGGGAAGAGATCGAGCGCCGTCGAATAGGCTTCCCGCGCCTGGGCCACCTTCGCGATCGCGCCCTTCAGGACGGCGTTCTGCTCGGCCGGCGTCGCAATTCCCAGAGCCTTCTGGTAGTCGGCGCGGGCCTCGTCGACCAGCTTGTCCGCGTCCCCGAGAAACTCCTTGGGCGACGTGACGATGCGCTCGACCTCGTCCTTCAGGTAGGTCCGCAGGACGCCGTCGGTCGTGACCTCGAAGTGGTCGGTCTTCTCGACGATCTTTCCGGATACGCGGGTCCCGCCCTTCAATAGGGCGACGTCGGCGCTGAGGGTGCCGCCCAGGAGCAGGAAGAGACCCAGAGCACGCAGCATGACTGCTTATACGGTGAAGGTCATCGCGTGTTACAGACATCGAAAATGATGGCCAACGAAAAACCCCGGCTCCCTCGCGGAAGCCGGGGTTCCAATTTCCCTCGTGGGCTATCTGCCATCTGCCGGCTTCGGCAGCTGTTTCTCGTATTCTTCCCTGGAGACCTTCTTCACTTCTCCGATGTGCACGAAGATCCCCTTCTTGTTGCTGACGACCACGTCGGGATACTTGTCCCCGTTCAGGTCGGCGGCGATCACCTGGGTCCCGACGCCCGAGTCGTCGTCGATCTTGAACGGGATCCAGTCCACGCTGCCGTCCTTGCCGCGCACGAGCTTGAACCAGTATAGCACGGCCGGCGCGCCGGGGTCGACGTCGCCGTGGGCGCCGTGCGCCCAGTACCGCTTGCCCGTCACGATGTCCTTCAGGCCGTCGCCGTCCATGTCGACCAGATCGATCGCGTGCATCTGGGAGAAGCGCACGCCGTACTTGTTGTCCTCGTCCTTGCGGCCCAGGATCACGTGCTCCTTGAAGCCGCCTTCCTTCAGCTGCTCGAACCAGGACAGTCCCAGGCCGTGCGCCTCGATCGAGGTGATGACGTCGGGGAGGCCGTCGCCGTTCACGTCGTAGGCGTACATCTGGGCGCCGCCCTTCCCGAACTTCTCCTTGTGCAGGGTCCATTCGGGGTCGCCTTCGAGGCTCTTGGGCTGCTCCCACCAGCCGTTGGCCTCCAGGATGTCCATCCGGCCGTCGCCGTTCACGTCGCCCACCCCCAGGCCGTGCGTGAAGCGCTGGTAGCCGCCCTTGGGCGAGATCGGATGGAACTTCCAGTCGCTGATGGTCCAGTACCCGAGTTTTCCGTCGGTCGAGCCCACGACGTCGGGGATGCCGTCGCCGTTCACGTCGACGAACTGGGGGGATTCGTTGTCGAGCTTGTCGATCACCTTGTGCCGGATCCAGGGGCCTTCCTTCCCCTGGGGGTTCTCGTACCAGGAGACGTCCTCTCCGGGGAAGCCGTAGATGATGATGTCGGTCCAGCCGTCCTTGTTGACGTCCCAGGTGTAGGCGAAGAAGTTCTTGGAATAGGCGGCGGGATCGTAGGCCTTCTCCTCCGCCATGAAGAGGTGGGTCTTCGTGAAGTCGGGGCCCTCGATCCAGTACGGGCCCGCCACGATGTCCATCTTGCCGTCCCGGTTGAAATCCCCGACGTTCGCCCCTTCGGCATAGAACTTGTCGGTGACCCTGATCTTCTTCCAGGTGCGGAGGACGTATTCCTCCCGCTCGGCCCCGCTGGGGCCGGCGAAGAGCGGCGCGGCGGCGGCAGCCAGGAGCAGGACGGCGGCGAAGGTTCTCACGTTCGTTCCTTTCTATCGTTCCGCGGGACGGGGGCTGGGACTCCGGCCGGCCCCGCTACTTAACGGTCTTGAGCTCGAACTTGGGGTTGAGCTCCAGCTGGAAGTTCTTGAAGCGGACCTCCATCGGGCCTCCGGCGTGCACCTGCAGGCCGATCCGGCCTTTCGTCGCGACCTGGTCGTCTTCCAGGTCCGTGCACAGGTTCCCGTTGATCGCCGTCCGGATCCGGTTCCCGACCGCGACGATCTCGTAGAGGTTCCAGTCTTCCTTCTTGACGAACTTGTCCCCGTCGAAGGCCTCCCCCTTCCTGGGATAAAGGATGCCGCGGCCGGATTCCTCGTAAAGCTTGCCCCACCAGCCGGCGCCCACGTCCGCCTGGGGACCCTTCGCCTCGCCGCCGGGGACCGGCACGCTGCGGATCTGGAAGCCGCTGTTTCCGCCGTTCGGCGTCAGCTTGA
>DATGFI010000356.1:0-7283 GCA_035309205.1 Planctomycetota bacterium
AGCGTGGCCGACGTGGCCGGGACGCTCCGACTGGGCCTGAGCGGAACTCCCGCGGGCCTCGTGCATGTGGAGAGCGAGCGTCAACCCCTCGAACTCGTGGTCCAACTCCCGCGCGAGCTTCGCTCGTCGCTCAACGATCTCGCGGCGCTCCGGGTTCGCTCCCGCTCGGGAACGCTCGTCCCCTTGGGGGAGATCGGTGCGCTCGAAGATTCCTCCGCCGAAAAGGCGATCTACCACAAGAATCTCCAGCGCCTCGCTCTCGTGACGGCAGAAATGGCGGGTCGTAGTCCGGTCGAGGCGGTCTTCGATCTCCAGAAGCATCTCGGGGTGCATCCTCTTGCCGCGGGTTACCGGGTGGAGTTCGCCGGGGAAGGGGAGTGGCAGATCACGGTCGATGTCTTCCGCGACCTGGGGATCGCCTTCGCCGCCGCGAATGTCCTGATCTATGTTCTCCTGGTGGCCCAGACGGGATCGCTCGGCGTGCCCCTGGTGATCATGGTGGCGATCCCGCTCACCATCATCGGCATCATGCCAGGGTTCTGGCTCCTGAATGCCTTTTTCACCACTCCCGTGGCGGGCTACGCGACCCCGGTCTTCTTCACGGCAACGGGCATGATCGGGATGATCGCTCTCGCCGGCATCGTGGTGCGGAACTCGATCATCCTGATCGACTTCATCGAGCATATCCGCAGGCGCGGAGACGGCGCGCCTCTTCTGGAAGCCATCATCGAGGCGGGCGCGACCCGGTTCCGTCCGATTCTGCTCACGGCGGGTGCGGCGATGTTTGGGTCTATCGTCATTACGCTCGACCCCATCTTCTCGGGTCTGGCGTGGAGCTTCATCTTCGGCATCTTTGCGTCCACGGCATTCAGCCTCGTCGTCGTGCCCCTGATCTACTACCTGATTTACCACAGAAAGGAAGGCAGCCCGCCGGCTCCAAGGTCGGCAGCACTGCCCACTGTTAAAGAATCGCTTCCATCGGGTTAGTGAATCGAAGAGGAGAGGACCGTGGTCCGACATCCCTCGCGTGCATACCAGCGCTGTTTCTGTCCGCGGAAGTTTCAACGCCCCAGGATGGCCTCCGTTGCCGGATGAACGTAAAGTGTATAAGTTCGCCGGCACAGAGCGCCGCGTCAGAGCATCCCTGGTCACCGTAGGTTCAGAGCTGTTTGGCCCTTTGGAACGTGTCAGCCCTCGTCCCTAGCACCTCGGTGTCGACTCGACCCCGTGCCCGGCCTGTGTTGAGGGGAAGGCTGACGCCGCAGGTGGAACCGTCCCGGGGGCTTTATCGGCACCGACCGCGAACTGCTCCCTCCGTATCGTCAATGCGAATGGCGATGGTGCAAGTCAGCCACGTGTGCGTGGTCGTGCTCCAAGGGCGCATGACGGTGGGGATGGGAATGAGGCTCCGGTCCCTCGTTGCCGCGGTGCTCGTGCCGGTGATGCTCGTCGTGGACGTGGCGGTGATCGTGCTCCATCGGTTCGTGGACGTGGGCGTGCGAGTGTTCGACCCGCACGAGGAGCCATGCCCCTGGAAGCATCAACAAGGCACCAGCCCCGGTCCAGAGGCTGGGAAGTTCGCCCAGGATTGCCCAGGAGAGTAGGATCGCCATTCCGGGGGCCATCGCGAACAAGGCGGAGGTCCTCGCAGCGCCCAAGTGCCGTAGGGCGACGATGAAGAACACCACTGAAAGGCCGTAGCAGACGAACCCCACGGCCATCGCCGACATCAATACCGATGGAGCTAGCGGAGGCAGGCCCTCTGCGAACCAAGAAAGCAGTAGGTTGACGATGCCCGCAGCGATCCCCTTGATGGCAGCGATTTGGAGGGGATCCTTGGCCGAAATGCGCTGGGAGAAGTTATTGTCGAGACCCCACGCGAGTCCCGCGCCCAGGAGGAGGAGGGGACCCTCCCACGAACTCTTACCTCCTTGCCCGGCTTCCGCCACGGCCACGATCGTTGCGCCTGTGAAAATGGCAACTGCCCCGAGCACCTCCCGGCGAATGAGGAAGTCGCCGAAGAAGGCGACGGCAAGCGCCATCGTGAAGAGCGTTTCGGTGTTCGCTAGGAGTGCCGACACCTGCGCACTGGTACGCGCGAGGCCAAGGAGCAGGAGAGTCGGCCCGGCCACGCCGCCTGAAAGGATCACTCCGAAGAGCCAGCCCAGGTCGGCTTCCTTCAGGGATGCTTCACGCCGCGCCGAGCGGTCGCGGATGAACAGCGTCAAGGCACCGATTCCCAATCCGCTTCCCAGGTAGAGCAACCCTGCGAGTCCGACGGGTCCCAGATCTCGGAGCAACAGCTTCGAGAGCGGGAACGATGCCCCGAATAATCCGGCCGCTCCAAGAGCAAGCGCGTACGCGCGCGCGTTTACTTTGCCCATGGAACCTCATTGTCCGAGAGCGACGGGGAAGATTCAACTGGGACCGCGTACGCCGCATTTCCGTCTTCAGCTTCAGCCGGCGGTGGGTTCACTCTAGACAGTCATAGTGCCGATCTCCCCCAGGGCTGAATGCGTCGAGGCTCGGGAGCGGTCGTGGCGTAGTGATTTCTCAGAAATTGGACTTCCATGTCTGTTCTAGGTTCAGGCGCCCAGGACGGGTGTGGATTTCAACTTAAGAATTCATGATAGAAGGATGTCTCCTCGATGAGAAGCCGGTTTCATCCCAGAACTTAGACCCCGAAACCTGCGGCGTCAGGCTGATGGCGCGGATGCTGAGATTTCGCCGATCTCGCGACTCCGTGACTGGTAACCCGTAGAAAGTCCACCATTCCGGTGGAATTCCCCCGTCGGGCATGGAGTTTCCAGCGGTTTTCGGAAGGTCCCACCCGCGACCGGGGCTGGCATACCCTTTGCGCCTACATGCCTGAAAGGCCATGGGCGCATGATCTCCGTCGCCATCAAGATGTTGCTCCGGGACCGGCGGAAATCATTTCTCATGATCGTTGGTCTCACGTTCGCCTCCCTCTTGATTACCCAGCAGATGGCCATCTTTCTGGGGATCATGGGCCGCACCATAGGGTTCATCACGGATACGAATCTCCCGGACCTCTGGGTCATGGATCCGAAAGTCAAGTTCATCGACGATATCAAACCGCTTCAGGATACGGAATTCCTCCGGATTCGCGGTGTTGAGGGTGTCGCATGGGCCGTGCCCCTTTATAAAGGAACCCTGCGGGCCCGGCTCGAGGACGGTTCGTTTCAGGTCTGCAACGTCGCCGGGCTTGACGACTCGACGCTGATTGGCTCTCCCTCGCCCCTCAGAATGGTCCAAGGGCGAGTCGAGGATCTCAGACACACAGACGGGGTGATTGTGGACGAAGCAGGTGCCGCAACTAAGCTTTCGCGCCCTCCAAGAAAGCCGGGCGGCCCTCGCACTCCCCTTGGGATCGGTGACGTTCTTGAGCTGAACGACCACCGCGCCGTCGTGGTTGGAATCTGCAAGATCACTCGGACGTTCCAATCCCAGCCGCTCCTCTACACGACCTACTCGCGCGCGACTACCTTCGCCCCTCGGGAGCGAAAGCTCCTCAGTTTCGTCTTGGCCAAGGCGAAGCCGGGGGTCGATCCCGCTAAACTGTGCGCCCGCATTCGTGGGACGACGGGGCTTGCCGCCTACACGAACTCTCAGTTCAGCGATCTCACCATCGGGTACTTCATGAGGAACATCCAGGCTCCCATCAACTTCGGCATTTCCGTCCTCCTTAGTTTCATTGTAGGAGCCGCCATCGCAACCCAGACGTTCTCGAACTTCACTCTCGAAAATCTGCGCTACCTGGGGACCTTCAAAGCGATGGGCGCCTCGAGTGGGCTGCTCCTTCGCATGACCGTCCTCCAAACGCTACTCGTCGGTGCAGTCGGCTTCGGGACGGGAGTCGGCGTGGCGTCGCTATTCGGAGTGGTATCGAAGGGAACGGAGCTCGCGTTCCAGTTCCCCTGGCAACTCCTGGCGGGGACGGCGGGTGCGATCTTTCTCATCTGCATCCTGTCGTCGCTCGTCAGCCTCCGACGAGTCGTTGTTCTCGAACCCGCCATGGTCTTTAAGAGCTGAGTGAAATGGCTACGAACGAAGTTCTCGCGGTCCGGTGCCGGGATGTGAAGAAGTCTTTCGGCCAGGGGTCCGCTCGCGTGCAAGCCCTTCGGGGCGTGAACCTCGAGATCCAGCCTGGGGAACTGGTCATGATCGTGGGACCTTCGGGGTGTGGGAAGACAACGCTGATCTCGGTGATCGCGGGCATCCTCGACCAAGATGAGGGGGAGTGCAGGGTGTACAGCGAGGACCTAAAGGGCATCGGACCACGCGCACGGACCCAGTACCGGGGCCGCCATATCGGCTTCGTGTTTCAGGCGCTGAACCTCGTGCCGACGCTCTCCGCCCTGGAAAACGTCACGGTCCCTCTGCTCATCAACGGAATCCACCCGCGTGAAGCCATCGCTCGCTCTACGGAAGCACTCGCCAAAGTGGAGCTGGTCGAGCGCAAAGACTCCTTTCCTTGCGAGCTCTCTGGAGGCCAGCAGCAGCGCGTGGCAATCGCCCGGGCACTTGTCCATGAGCCCAAGCTGATCGTCTGCGACGAGCCCACGAGCGCCCTCGATCATGAAACCGGCCGGAAGGTGATGAAGCTCATGAGAGACGTTGTCCTAAGCGAGGACCGGACGCTCCTGGTCGTCACGCACGACGCGCGCATTTTCGAGTTTGCCGATCGGATCGCCCGGATGGATGATGGCAGGATCGTGGAATTGACGGTGGCCGGGCCTAAGGTCGACCAAAGCAAGGGGGCGTTCCAATGACCCGCAACCTCCTCTTCCCGCTCGTGGCAGTCCTGGGCCTAGGCTTCGCCATCTACACAATTACAACCGGCTCTCGGCCGGTCCCCGTGGGGGAGGCCGTTTCCGACCCAGCCGTCCCGCCTTTCGAGTCTTACGTGGCTGGAGCGGGTGTCGTCGAGGCGGCGAGCAGGAACGTCGCGATTGGATCTCCCCTGGCGCGACTGGTCCTTGAGGTCCCGGTGAAGGTCGGTAGCGCCGTCAAAGCTGGCGACCCACTTTTCCACCTCGACGATCGGGACCTCAAGGCAGAGCTCGCCACACGGCAGGCCACGCTCGAACTGGAGAAGGAGCGTCTTGATCGCCTGGTCGCGCTCCCCCGTCCCGAAGACGTTCCGTCACTCGAGGCACGCGTCGTGGAGGCGGAGGCGGTGCTCGCCGACCTCAGGAATCAGGTGGCCCTGCGAGAAAGCGTTTCTGACCCGCGCTCCGTCAGTCTTGAGGAATTGACCATCAAGCGGTTTGCGGCCCATGCGGCGGAAGCCAAGCTTGCCGATGCGCGCGCGCAGCTCGCGCTGATCAAGGCCGGCGCATGGAAGAAGGATATCGAGGTCGCCAGCGGAGAGATCAAGGTCGCCGATCGCCAAGTGCAGGCTCTCGATACGGAGATCGAGCGCTTGACGGTGCGGGCGCCGTTCGACGGGACGGTCCTTCAGCTTAACGTCAGGCCCGGGGAATTCGCCCCGTCTGGGACGCTCGAGACCCCTCTCATTGTCTTCGGGTCGATCCAGCCCTTTCACGTCCGGGTCGACATCGACGAGAACGATGCCTGGCGCTTCCGGCCCGAAGCCGCGGCCGTCGCCTCGATCCGCGGCAATCCGGAACTCAAGACCTCGCTCACATTCGAGTACGTGGAACCCCTCGTCCTCCCCAAGAGGTCTCTCACGGGGGATCCGACCGAGCGGGTGGACACCCGGGTCCTCCAAGTCGTTTACAGCTTCAAACGGAAGGAGTTTCCCATCTATGCCGGCCAGCAGATGGACGTCTTCATCGAGGCTCCATCGAGATCCCTTCACTCCTCTCCTCCCGGGAAGGCAGCGCTTCTGAGGAAAGAGGTCGACGCTTTCAAGGAGGATGGCCAGCGATGATGGGGAAGGCGTTGGGAACTGCCTGGGTTTTGGCGGGAGTTTTGAACGGATGTTCCGTCGGGCCGGACTACACTCGGCCCGCTCAAGCGACTCCTTCCGGGTGGGGAGAGGGAGAAGCCGCCAGGATTTCTGCCGCCCAGGTGGACCTCGCCCGATGGTGGACCATATTTGCGGATCCCGGACTGGAAAGTGTGATCGACCGTGCCCTCCATTCGAACTTCGATCTGAGACTGGCCGCGGTACGCATCCGCGAGGCGAGAGCACAGTACGGGATCGTCGCCGGAGCTATCCTTCCCGAGGTCGACGCCTCGGGGGCGGTCACTCGGAGCCGCATCAGCCAGAACAGCATTATTGGGCAAAGGGGATTCCCCATCTATAGCTCTTCATACAATGCCGGATTTGACGCCTCGTGGGAACTCGACATTTTCGGAGGCACTCGGCGGTCGATCGAGGCCGCGGGCGCCGACATCGACGCTTCGATCGAGGAGCGTCGCGAGGTGCTCGTATCGCTCCTGGGTGAGGTGGCCCGGAACTACGTCGAGCTTCGAGGTCGACAGCGCCTCATCGCAGTACTCGAGAGCAACGTGAACGCAGCCTTGGAGACGCTGGCGCTTACCCGTTCCAGGCTCTCGGGAGGACTGGCCACGACGCTCGACGTCGCGCGCGCGGAAACGCAACTGGGCTCCGTGCGTTCGCAGATACCGCCAGTGGCGGCCGCCCAGAAGCAGGCGGTCCACCACCTGGGAATCCTGCTAGGCCAGGAACCCTCCGCACTGGCCGCGGAGCTCGAGAAAGCGTCGCCGATTCCCGTGCCGCCGGCCCAGGTGATCGTAGGCCTTCCTTCCGATCTCGTTTTCCGCCGTCCCGACCTGCGGCGCGGGGAGCGGGAACTTGCGGCGGCGACGGCTCGTGTGGGTGTGGCGACCGCCGATTTTTATCCGAAGTTTTCGCTTACGGGATCCTTCGGCCTGGAAAGCGTGAGCTCGGCGGAGTTCTTCACCTGGGCGAGTCGCGCCTGGTCGGTGGGACCCTCGGTGCGCTGGCCGATCTTTCAGGGCGGGCGGATCCGGGCCAACGTCGATCTTCAGGATGCCAAGCAGGAGGAGGCTGCGATCTCGCTCGAAAAGGCGCTCCTCGTCGCCATGGGGGAAGTGGAAGACGCGATGGTCGCCTATTTGCGCGAGTGGGATCGCCACAAGGCGCTCGAGGACTCGGTGCTCGCGGCCGATCGGGCGGCCCGGCTCTCGGACGACCTATACCGGAAGGGACTCGTCAATTTCCTCGACGTCCTCGAGGCCCAACGAACTCTCTTCATCATGCAGGGCTCTCTTGCCGAGAGCGATGCCCAAGTGTCGCTCAACCTGGT
>DATGFI010000357.1:0-2933 GCA_035309205.1 Planctomycetota bacterium
GGGGTCATCAGCATCGTCCCCACCGCCATCGCCATGCTGGTGACCTGGGATAGGTCCTTGACCTCCATGGCATCGAACTGGTTGTGGTACTTCCGGCTGACGAAGCAAATTCCGAGGGTCAGGAGCAGTGCGAAGAACTGCAGGAAGAAGTAAAGCTTGCGGGGCGGGCGGCCCAGTGTCTTCGTCAAGGACGTGGTATAGACGGGGTCCTGCCCGCCCGTGATCGACGTCGACGTCGTGTCGTCAGCCATCTGACATGATTCTAACCGACAGGCCGGAAAATGGGGCCCCGGATTGAACAGCTATTTGGAGAGTGCCTGCTGAATCCGGATGATCGGCAGGAAGACGCTCAGGACATAGAACGGGACGACCAGGAGGAGGAAGATCACGTTCGCCCACACGAGCTTTTTCAGGGGGCGATCGAGGATGCCGCGCTGCGCCAGGGCGATCAGACTCAAATCCACGAGGGACAAAAGGACCAGACCGACCGGCCATCGAACGAAGCGGGCGAGGGCGAGAAAGGCTTCCGTCGGAAGCGGCAGCTCCTTCATCTCCATCTGCCGGAAGATGACCTCGAACTTCTCCGTGATGAAGGCGAAGCCGACCAGCACGACCCCCGTCGCGGCCTGAAGCAGGACGTAGGTCAGCCGCGGGGGCCCCGGTACGACGGCGAGCTTCTCCTCCATCCCGCCCCCGCTGGCTCCCCCGCGATTCTCGGGCGGGGAAACTAAATGCCTCTCAAGAGGACCGCGTCATAGACGCGCTGGATCGCCACCATGAAGGCCGCCGTGCGCAGATTCACCGACCGCTTCCTGGCCATGTCCGAGATTTCGGTATAGGCCTTCTCCATCACCGCCTCGAGCTTCTGCTGGATCTCCTTCTCCTCCCAGTAGAACTGCTGGAGATTCTGAGTCCATTCGAAGTAGGAGACCGTCACGCCCCCCGCGTTCGCCAGGATGTCGGGGATTACCGGGATCTTCTTCTCCGCCAGGATGTGGTCCGCGTGCGGATTGATCGGGTTGTTCGCGCCCTCGACCACCATGCGCGCGTTGATCTCGCCGACGTTCGTCTCGGTGATCACGCCGTTGAGCGCGGCGGGGATCAGGATGTCGCAGGGCACCCCGAAGATCTTCTCCTTGGGCATCGGGTCGCCGCCCGGAAAGCCGTTCACGGTCTTCTTCTCCTTCGCCCAGGTCAGGAGCGCCCGAATGTCGAGCCCCTTGTCATTTCGGACCGCCCCGTCGGCGTCTCCGACCGCGATGATCTTGGCTCCCGCTTCGTGGAGATAGCTCGCGACCCAGGATCCGACATTGCCGAAGCCCTGGATGACCACCTTTCCGCCCGACAGCTGGATGCCGTAGTCGTTGCAGGCGTGGCGCGTGATGAAGAAGACCCCCAGACCGGTCGCCGACTCGCGCCCCTTCGAGCCGCCCAGGTTCACCGGCTTGCCGGTCACGATCGCCGGCGTGTAGCCGTGCTTCCGGCTGTACTCGTCCATGAGCCAGGTCATGACCTTCGCATTCGTGTTCACGTCGGGCGCGGGAATGTCGCGATACGGACCCAGCGCCATGTCGATCTTGCGCGTAAATGTCCGCGTCAGGTCCTGCAGCTCCTTCTCCGACATGTACTTGGGCTCGCAGTTGACGCCTCCCTTGGCCCCGCCGTAGGGGATGTTGACGACCGCGGTCTTCCAGGTCATGAGCGAGGCCAGGGCGCGCACCTCGTCCATGTCGACGCTCGGATGGTAGCGGATGCCGCCCTTGTAGGGGCCGCGGGCGCCGTTGTGCTGGACCCGGAAGCCGTAGAGCTCCTCGAGACGGCCGTCGTCGCGGTGCAGGGTGATCTGCACCTTCAGTTCGCGGTAGCAGTTTCGCATGATCGCCTTGTGCTGCTCGGGGATGCCGAGCAGCTCGGCGGCCTTGTTGTACTGCCAGTTGACCTCCTCGTAGGCGGTCATCTTCCGGCGGAAAGAGTCGGCCATGTGCGGCTCTCCATTCGATACTGGTGGGATTTTACCCCATCTCGGACCAGAACCAGGTGCGATCGCCAGCGTCGGTCGTCGGTGCGGGGATAGTCATGTCTATAATGGACGCCCCGGCTCTCGTGACGTTTGAGGGCGGCCCAGGCCATCAGCCGTCCCAGCTGCAGCATGTTCTGCAATTCCCACCCCTCGGGCCCGTCGAATTCCGCTTCGAGCACGTATCCCGACCAGAACCCGATCGAGTCCATCGCGTAACGCAGGCCGTCGGCCTCGCGCTCGATGCCGACGTTGCGCCACATCACGCTGCGAAGGGAGTTTCGGATGTCGTCGATGTCGAGCTCGGAGCGGCGCCCCGCCCGTTTCGGTGAACGGAACGGGATGTCGGGTACGGGGCTGACGGCCTCCTGGGCGGCGACGCTTCCGGCCCGATGGCCAAAGACAAGGCACTCCAGGAGCGAGTTCGAGGCGAGACGGTTGGCGCCGTGGAAGCCCGCCGCGGCGCATTCGCCGGCCGCGAAGAGGTTTGCCAGCGACGTGCGGCCCCAGGCGTCGGTCCGGATGCCGCCGATCATGTAGTGGGCCGCCGGTCGCACGGGGATCTGGTCCCGCTTTGGGTCCAGTCCGAACTTCTTGCAAAGTCGGTACAGCTGGGGGAAGTGCTTCGGCAGGTTCTTCAGATGACGGACGTCGAGATAGACCTGGGTATCGTGGGTGTCGAGCATGTGGCGGAGGATGGAGCGCGAGACGATGTCGCGCGGAGCCAGTTCCGCCATTGCATGATAGTCCTTCATGAACTGGCGGCCGCGGCGGTCGCGCAGCTTGGCTCCCGCACCGCGCACCGCTTCGCTGATGAGCGCGCGACTCGCGCCCGCGAGGTAGAGCGTGGTGGGGTGGAACTGCATGAACTCCATGTCCATGAGTTCCGCTCCCGCCCGGAACGCCATCGCCACGC
>DATGFI010000358.1:0-6877 GCA_035309205.1 Planctomycetota bacterium
GCTTCCTGTGCCAAAGTGAGGCTCCCCCCGGCCTTCCGAAATCCCCCGCCACCACGGTCTGGATCGTCCTGGTGGTCGCGGCGCTCTTCGTCCTCGTGGTGCTCCCGCGGCTCCGCCGCCGCAAGGACGGCCCGAGGGAGACCTTAGGCTCCTTCGGGGCTTCAGCCGGGGGCGCGCGCGAAGAGCTCGAGCGACTCCTCACCGAGATCCAGGACCTCTCCCGCGAGCACATCGCCCGGCTGGATACGAAAATCCGGATGCTGAACCAGCTGCTGCTGGAATGCGATCAGAAGAAGCGGGAGCTGGAAGACGTCCTCGCGAAGGCCGGAGGGACCCTGCCGTCGGCGGTCGGCCCGACCCCGCCTTCCCGTCCTCCCAATCCCCTCCACAGCCAGGTCTATACCCTGCAGGATTCCGGCAAGGAAATCCTCGACATCTGCGCGGCGACCGGCCTCGAAAAAGGCGAGGTGGAGCTGATCCTGGGCCTGCGTCAGATGCCTCCGGACAAGAATTAGACTGGGGCGGGGCGCCGAAGGCCAGGGGCGATGGCCCAGCGCGGATCCAGCGCCCCACTGAACAGGCCACGTCCGGTCCCCTGCCCCCCGGGCTCCCGGAAAACGAGCGATCCCCTTCGTTTGGCTCTCTTCCCGATCGCCCAATCGCCCGATAACACATTAGCCGATGTCCTTGATTTGCACCCCCTTCGTGTTAGACTAGGGAAAACCCGATGAGCAATAAGAAGGTCGCGCTGATCTCCGACCTCCATTCAAATATTGAAGCCCTTGAAGCCGTGCTCAAGGACATCAGTTCCCAGGGGGTCGATCAGATCTTCTGTCTGGGCGACCTCATCGGGTACGGTCCGAACCCGCGCGAGATGATCCGGCACGCCTTCAACTGGTCCTTCTCGCTCCGCGGCAACCACGAGGACGCGCTTCTCTTCCTCGCGCTCGACTTCAACCCGGAAGCCGCCCAGGCCATCGACTGGACTCGAAACCAGCTCAACGACGTCTCCGCCGCCAAGGAAGAGAACCACAAGATGTGGAACTACCTCGGCGACCTGCCCGACATCAAAGAAGACGACGGCGTGACCTACCTCCACGCCTCTCCGCGCAACCGGACCAAGGAATACGTCCGGCCCCATGACGTCCAAGACAAGGAGAAGATGGAGGAAATCTTCTCCATGATCAAGCACGCCTGCTTTTGCGGACACACTCACGAGCCCGGCGTCTTTACCGAAGACTTCAAGTTCTATCCGCCGCGCGCCTTCGCCAACAAGGTGAAGCTCTCCGACGGCCGAAAATATTACGTCAACATCGGCTCCGTGGGCCAGCCCCGCGACCGCGACACGCGGTCCTGTTACGTCATCTGGGATGCGGAGTCGCAGGTGGTGGAGTTCCGCCGCGTCGAATACGACTATCGCAAGACGATGGACAAGATCTTCGCGCTGAAGCAGATCCCCCGCCGATTCGGCGAGCGCCTCGAAGTGGGCCGCTAGGACCAACTCTCGGCCCCCCTCCCCCCCGCGGAGACCGGAATCCCCATTCCCGAAACGACGGACCGGGGGAGACGGAGCGCCGAGGCGTGCGGCCGGGGACTCAACGACCCTGGAGCGGCTGGCGGTGCGCGTCGACCTTCCAGCCGTCGCGCTCGAAAACCATCCCGTAGAGCTCGGTCGAACCTACGCCGTTCTTCACCGCGACCGTCACCCCGGAGTCATCGCCGTAGACCTTGGCGATCTGCAGTCGGGACATCTGGGTGGGGATCCCGCCGCTTTCGTAGTCCCGCTTGAACAGTTCGCGGAAGAGCGCGGCGAGCGTCGGATGTTCGAGCACGGAGGAAGGGAGCGGCTCCTCGCGGCCGTCCTCGTGCTTCTTCGCCACGCCCAGCCACAAGTCCAGGTCCGTGCGGGCCTGGCCGGTCAAGTCGCCGCGCCAGCGGCGCGCCGCCGAATCGGACTCGCCGAGCCGGTCGTAGAGCCAGCCGGACTTGTATCCGTCGGACATGCCCCGGAACACCTTCAGGGCATCCCCGTCCACGCAGGCGCGGACCCATTTCTCGAATGTTTCCCGGGCGGTGTTGGAGGACTTGGTTGCGTCGGTCTCCGAGGCGCAGGAGACGGCCAGCGTGCCCAGGATGAAGAGAGCGACGACTTTTCTCACGGCTTCCCTCCCTGAAGGATCTGGACGGCCTCGTCGACCAAGACGGCTCTCTCGGAGCCGTCTTTCATATCCTTGAGCTTGAGGACGCCCTTCTGGATCTCCTCCGGCCCGATGAAGACAGCATACCTCGCACCCGACTTGTTAGCGCTCCTCATCTGGGCCTTCACGCTGCGGGCCTCGAAGTCGAGGTCGCCCGAGAGGCCCTTGCGGCGCAGACCGACGACGGCCTTGAACACGTCGGACCTGGAGACGCCGGCGACCGCGACCGCGAAGAAGTCCGGCACGGGCGCCGACGCATCGCCCTCCATGGCCAGCAGGATGCGTTCCACGCCGGCCGCGAAGCCGACCGAGCCCACGTCGGGCCCGCCCATGCTGCCGACCAGGGTGTCGTAGCGGCCGCCGCCGGCGATCGCGTCCTGGGCGCCCAGCTTCGACGAGCTGAACTCGTAGACCGTCCGGGTGTAATAGTCCAGGCCCCGGACGATCCGCGGGTCGACGCGGTAGGGGACCTGGCAGGCTCCCAGCGCCTGCTCGACCACGGCCATGTGCTGCTTGCACGCGGGGCACAGGTAGTCGATCGACTTCGGCGCGTCCTTCAGCTTGTCGGCGTCGACCTTGCAATCGAGGATCCGGAAGACGTTGCGCTCGAAACGCCGCCTGCAGTTCTCGTCGAGGGTTTCCAGCCGGGGACGGATCCATTCCCTGAGCGCCTCGCGGTACTGGGGACGGCACTCCTTGCAGCCGATGGAATTGACGCGCAGTTCCCAGGCGGTCACGCCCACGGCCTTCAGGATCTCCGAGAAAAGCACCATGGTCTCGGCGTCGATGAGCGGGTCGGGCGAGCCGACGGCCTCGACGCCGATCTGGGTGAACTGCCGGTAGCGCCCCTTCTGCGGGCGCTCCTTTCGGAAGGCGGGCCCGAGATACCAGACCTTCCAGAAATTCTTCTTCGCGAAGAGACCCTGCTCGATGAGGGCGCGGATCGTCCCCGGGGTCAGTTCGGGGCGTAGCGAGAGACTTGCAAGGCCACTCTCCAGGTGATCATCCAGGATTCTGGTTAATTCCGCCTTCTTCTTCTCTGAAAGACCGGACCAAAACGACCGCGCCTTCTCATCATTCAACGTGCAGAGCTGGTGGAAGACTTCTCGTCCAGAGCCAACTTTTTCTTTCCGTACTTCTTCCTGAACTAAGCTCAATGCATGACAAACAGCAACATCTGGCGAGTATTCGAGACTTTCCCCTCGGATTTCGACTCCAGGAGTGTTTCCTAGGAGCTTGTAAGGGATCGGGACCTTAAATTCTTTACCTGTTAGGACTAAAGACAGCTCGTCCACGAAGTGCACCCACGCATCGAAGGTGAACATCTCCTTCTCGACGACGTCTGTGGTGTCCCCGCTAGATTTGTAGAAGAGATTTGTGTACTCGATGATTGATGGTCGAATTTCTTCGTAGCCGAATCTAGAGAAGCACTCGCGGGCCGCCTTTTCAAGCTTGTTCCAAAGTACCATTTGACGACGATTGTCGTCTGGATCCTTAGAATCTAGCTGGACCGGCACAATATCGAAGGTTCCCTTTGGCGCCTGGAAATTCATGCGGCGGATAGTACCGGATGGTATGGCGCTTTTCTAATCTTTCTTGTTGAATGGCGTCACCGGCGATGAACACCCCACCCCGCCCATCCGCCTTCTACGAACGCAAGCGCCGACTCGCCTATTACTTCGCCTGGGCCAGCATGGCCTTCCTCTTTCTCGAGCTGACCGTCGGCTTCCTCCTGGAGTTCATCAGCCGTCCCCGCGCCGCCGCGGCGGCCGACGGGTACCGTCTCATCCACCGCGCCTTCAACCAGGACGATCCCGACGGCTCCCGCCTCTACGTCCTGGATCCCGACGCCAAGCCTCTGGCCCCCCCGCTGTCCTTCCCCGATACCGCGACCGCGCTTCTTCCGGAGGGAGGCGACCTCACCGTCTTCTTTGGCGCCCATGCCGCCCGCCTCGTGGACGGAAAGATCACCCGCAGCGGAGATCTCAACCAGAAGTGGGAGGTGCTCTGCGCCCTCGCCGATCCGGCCGGACCTTGGGTGTTCGGCTGGCAGGACAACTCCATCATCGCCCGCCGCCGGGATAAGGAGGTCTGGAGCTCCGAGATCGTCGTGGCGAAGGCGGGGGCCGTGGACCAGATCGTCTCCTCGCGCGAGGGCGCCGCAGGGCCCTTGGTCGCCTGGCGCGAGCGCGGGACCGGGACCGTGAGGAGCGCGCTCTTCAACGGGACCGCCTTCGAGCCCCAGTCCGCCTACGACATCGGGGCGGCGGAGCACTGGGACCTGGTCCTGACGGGCGGAAGGCACCTGCTGATCGTCTACAACCGCGAAGACCGGACGTACCGGTACGTCACGCTCCGCCTGGGATGCTGCCCGGGCTGCGCCTCGCCGCTTTTGCCCCGGAAGATCCGGTTTACCGAACCCGTGTTCCTCCTGGGTCGGCGGGTGACCGGCCTCTCCGCGGCGGTCTGGGGCGACCGGCTCCGCGTCTTCATCACCCGGATCTCCACGCTGATGACCGCGTCGCTGCCGCTGGCCACGCTGGAGCCGGAGCCGGCGACCTCGAGACTCCAGTCGATCGGTTCCCCGGCTCCCTGGCGGCACATCGCCGCCGCCTTCGCTCCGCTTCTCCTGATCTTCTGTTCGCTCTCGATGATCTTCCTGGGCTTCATCCTCTTCCGGGAGCGCGCCCGCATGGCGCGGGGTACCCCGGTCGCCGGACTGCAGTTCGCCGACTTCCTCCCACGCGCCATGGCGCTAGCGCTCGACCTGCTTCTCCTCACGCCATTTCTGGTGATCCTGGTCGAGATCCTGAACGTCGCGCCCGACGGCGGCCTGCCCGACCTCGAAGATCCGCGCTTCATCCAGGTCGGTTACGTCATCATCGCGGTGCAATTCCTCTATTACTTCCTGATGGAATGGCGCCTGGGGGGGACGGTGGGGAAGAAGATCATCGGGCTCAAGGTGACGGAGCTCGACGGATCCCGGCTCCGCCTCAGGGGAGCCCTCGTCCGCAACGTGATCCGACTTTTCGACGTGCTCAACCCGTTCGGAGCGCTGCTGGGGACGGCGGCGCTGCTCCTGACCAAGCGACATCAGCGCCTGGGGGATCTGGCCGGTCGCACGTTGGTCCTCCAGGACCGGCCCGACTAGCCGGTTCCCCGCGCCCGGCTCCCCCGCCTACTCGGTTCCTTCCTGCCAGCCGGCGAGGTACTTCTTCTGCTCGGGGGTCAGCTCGTCCATCTCGACGCCCATGGTTTTGAGCTTGAGCATCGCGATCTGCTGCTCCATCTCCTTGGGGACGTCCATGACGCCGACCTTGAGCGCGGCCTTGTTCTTCACGCACCACTCGGTCATGAGCGCCTGGGTGGCGAAGCTCATATCCATCACCGCCGCGGGGTGACCCTCGGCCGCAGCCAGGTTGACCAGGCGGCCTTCGCCCACCACGTTGATGGCGCGGCCGTCCTTCAGGATGAAGGCGTCGACGTTTTCGCGCACGGCTTTCTTCACCTGCTTGGACATCGCGCTCAGGGCCTCAAGATCGATCTCGACGTTGAAATGGCCGGAGTTGGCCACGATCGCGCCGTCCTTCATGACCTGGAAGTGCTCCTTGCGCACCACTTCCTTGTTGCCCGTCACGGTGCAGAAGATGTCGCCAATCCGGGCCGCCGCCGCCATCGGCATCACCGAGAAGCCGTCCATCGTCGCCTCCAGGGCGCGGATGGGCTCGACCTCGGTAACCACGACGTGGGCGCCCAGGCCCCGCGCCCGGCTGGCCAGTCCGCGGCCGCACCAGCCGTAACCCGCGACCACGAAGGTCCGGCCCGCCAGGAGGACATTGGTCGCTCGGATGATGCCGTCGACCGTGGACTGCCCGGTACCGTAGCGGTTGTCGAACATGAACTTGGTCTGCGCGTCGTTCACCGAAACCACCGGGATCTTCAGCGCCCCGTCCTTCGCCATCGCCCGGAGACGAATCACGCCGGTGGTCGTCTCCTCCATCGAGGCCAGCAGGCCCTCCATGAGCTCGGGGCGCTTCTGGTGGATGGTCGTCACCAGATCGGCACCGTCGTCCAGCGTCAGCGTGGGCTTGAGGTCGAGCGCCTGGTTGATGTGCCGGTAATAGGTCTTCGAGTCCTCGCCTCGGATCGCGTAGGTCGGGATCCCGAAGTCCGCCACGAGCGACGCGGCATTGTCGTCCTGCGTCGAGAGCGGATTGGACGCGCACAGGGCGACCTCGGCGCCGCCGGCCACGAAGGCTCGCATCAGGCCGGAGGTCTCGGTGGTCACGTGCAAGCACGCGGCGATCCGCTGACCTTTGAAGGGCTTCTCTTTCTCGAAGCGGGCGCGGATCTCCCGCAGCACCGGCATCTGGGCGTCGGCCCACTCGATGCGCGCCTTGCCCTTCGGGGCCAGCGACAGGTCCTTCACGTCGCCCGCCGTCCCCGACGGTTTCGCCTTCTTGGGTTCCGCCGCCACCTTCTGCGCCATCTGGTTCTTCTCCGTTCCTTGTTGGGATTCGCGATCCGGGATTCGAGTTACTTCTTCGCCACTTTCGCGGGCTTCTTGGCCTCCACCTTGAACCCGGCCGCCTTCCTCAGCTCGTCCACCTTCTCCGTCTTCTCCCAGGTGCACTCGGGGCGGTCGACGCCCACGTGGCCGTATCGGGCGGTGTTCTTGT
>DATGFI010000359.1:0-5515 GCA_035309205.1 Planctomycetota bacterium
CAAGGGAGCGAGTCCCCGTACTTCGAGAGGATCACATGGGAGAGGAGCCCGGCCGTGGGTAGCCCCCGCTCGATGGGTCCGGAGGGCACCGGAAGCGGCGCCGTCTTCACCTCTCCCCGGCACGCCTTCGGGCAGGCGTAGGTGTTACGACGGGTGACGCGCTTGGAGAATCTGCCGGGTTCGAAGTCGAGCTGGGTAGAGTCCTCTTGGCCGATCAGGACCTTCTTTCTTCCACAGCACGAACAGTTCTTCTCGTCCTCGGGGAGATCAACCATGACCACCTTGACCGGAAGATCCTCGGGAAGGGCGCGCGCCCCCGTCCGGTCGGGCTTGCGCTTGGCCGGGGGCTTCTCCTCCTGGCCACTCCGGGCGGCGGCGGGCTTTGAGGCTTCGCGAGTCCCGTAGAACGGGAAGATCTCCTGACCTTCGGCCAGGCGCTCGGTCTTGGGCCCGAAGTGCATTCGCCGGAGCTTGGTGAGGGCCAGCTCCAGGCTCTCGGCGTACCGCCGCGCTTCCTGGTACTTCCGGACGTAGTCCGAAAGGTGGGTTTTGAGAAGTCCAGGGTCATCGGGCAGGGAGGCGACATCGATCGCCGGGATCGCGGTCATCCAACAGATCCAACCCGAAAAGCCAGGTCGGGTTTTTAAACTTCGGACGAACCCGCGAATCTTTTTCAGAAAATCAGGCCCCGCGGGCCTTTGGACGCTTCTCGGGCGCACGGAAGCCCAGCTCGATCCCGTCGAGCAGCATCCGGAGCTGCGCCGCGTCGATCTCGACGGAGGCGCCGTCGGAGGATGGAAATCTGAAGATCCCGCTCTCGAGGCGCTTGAGCAGCATCATCCAGCCGGTGCGGTCCCACGCGAGACAGCGTACCCGGTGGCCAGTCTTGTTTCGGAAAACGAAGATGGACCCCTCCATCGGCTCCCTCTTCAGGGCCGACTTCACAATCGCGGCCAACGAATCGAAGCTCTTTCGACCGTCGACGGGGTCGCAGGCGACGAAGATCCGAGCGCCAGAGGGCAGGAGCGGAATCATGGGTGCCCCTCCAAGACCTCCAGGACCTTGCGGAGGACCCCGGAATCGAAATCCCCAGGAATCCGAAGGGTCCGATCCCCTACGAGAATTTCGAGTGGTACCCGAGAAGCTGGCGATTGGACGACGCGGACGGGGAGGATCCGAAGGGCTTGTGTCGAGGATCCGCCCTGTCGCCTATCCTGTCGGCGACGTTCACGCTCCGGGATCTCCTGCTTCCAGTGCCAGAACGCGGATTCTCGGAGCCGGCGCCGGCGGCAGAATTCGCGGGGGCCGAGTCCGCTCTTCTTCCAGTCGGCCAGGATGGGGATCCAGGACTTCTCGGCGGCCGTTGGAGCGTCAGACCCGGCGGCCGGCTTGGGCTTGGGTATCGTCATCGTGCACCTCCGCACAACAAACGTCGCGGAAGGGGGCGGGGTGACGGTCTTTCATAGGTGGTGACGGTCGGACGCTAACAATCAACCCGCAAGATGTCACTACGCTCGGGGAGGTTGCGGGGGGAGGGCGGGGGATCCGCCCATGTCGCTAAGGTGATTCGATAGCTTCTCATTGGCCTGACACCACTCGAGGAACCTCTCCGCGTCCTCCCGGAGGATCTTCGGCGCCTTATCTACCCAAGCTAGCCGCGCGAGCGTCCGCGCGTCCTGCTCGAAGAGCTTCGCGTACCTTTTGATGATCTTGACCGACGGGGGATTCACTTTGTTGTTCTCGATCCCGGAGACATACCCCTTGTGGGATCCGATCTTCTTTGCCACGGCCTCCAATGTCAGCCCCGTTTCATTCCGCAACGTCTTTACCAGGTCGCCAAAATGGGACACGGGATGCTCCTTTCAAAGAGGTCGGTCAAGGGTGTCTCGGAAACCATCAGTCCTCCGGGGCAGGGCATCGAGCATCCAGTTACGGGGCACTGCGCGCCACCGGTCATGCCGGAGGATGGTCGCGACGCCCTTATGCCAGAGATGCGGCTGGTCCTGCTGATTGGGGACTCCGCTGGCGAGCGCGACGGTCGTCACCGGAAGTCGCAGGGAATGCGTGGGAATGCTCCGGCCGCTCTTGGCTTCCTTCAATCGGTCTTCCACGATTTCGTTCACCGAGGAGGGCGCGAGCCGCTTCCCAAGCGATTGGAGGTACGAAAGCGACGTGAACATGGGGTCATCCGGCCCCGTCCGGAGCCGCTGGAGATCTCGGTTCAGGACCTCGAGGGAGCCTTCGATCGCCTGACGGACATCGGGGCATAGGCAGATCGTGTTGTAGGGGGTGTTCTCCGCAGTTTTCACTACAACGAGGCTCTTTTGCGTGTTGGTATCTCGGTAATGCCGCTTCGCGGACTCGCTCCGGCGGAGGCCCTCGAAGCAGAGCATCATGAGGTGCGTACTTTCACAAAGGCCCCGAAGGATACCGTCGCAGGTCCACAAGATCGACTTCACCAATTCGAGCTTGAGGGCCGGGGTCCGGGACTTATCCGAGATCGGGAGGCCTTCCACGAGCCCGGGGTCCCCGGGAATCCCCTTAATCCGGGCCGGTCGCAAGGCCGTCCGGCTGTGGTTGTCAGCGGAGGGCGAAATAACTCGTTCCCGCATCCGCTGCCGGTACCGCGAGTTACGGATAGACAACTCCCCAAAGGGATCCTAGGGGCCTCCGAACTGGGGACATTTACCTCTTTCCCCGCACGAGCAATTGTTCCACGATGCCGAGAATAGTCGAAGCCTGAGCTCGCCTGGACACCACTTGTGATCCTCCCCGGCGGAGCACTTCCTCATGAATTTCCCAACCCACGCTGGCGGAAAGGATGATTACCCGGCTTGAGGGTGACACTTGCCGGATCCGATCCAGAATCTCAAGCCGTTTCAGGCCGCGCACTTCGTCGCTGGCAATCACGAGTGCCGGCTGCGTCCGTTCGACGTAGGCCAAACCTTTTTCCGGCTCCGAGCAAGCCTCCGTGGGATATCCCTCCCTGGATAGCAGTTCGGACAAGGACAGCAGGGTGTCCGGATCACTGTCGATCACATACACTCTCTGATTCCCGCTTTCGGTGGCCTCGGCACTGTCGTGGCGCAAAAGATCTCCGACTTCCTGGCCAGTGTGCTCGATCCAATCCTCATTCAAGTCCAGAGTGTTTTCCATAAAGAATCCCTTCTCGCCATCAGCCATCGATCTTGAATCTCAGATACAGGATCTCTCCGACCCGTGAACGAGACCGTCAGGATGAACTCAGATGCTGGGGACGGACCCCGACAGAGCACGCGTCGGAGACCGAGAGAGAGGGGGAGATAGGGAGTTGACGGAAAAGAGGGAAACGAAGGACTTGAGGCAGTGGCGCCGCCGAGGGCGGGACTCGCCGGAGCACCGAGCGCACACGGCAGGACCGGCTGGGGCGGATGACTGTTTTCCAAGCAGCCCCCAGCTTTCCTGGCCAGATCCGAAGAGCTTGTGAGGCACCTCCTTGCCCAGGAGGGTATCGTCTATTCCCACGGTAGGAAGGTCGGGAGTGGCGGGGGTAGGCCGTCCGGCTTCTTGGCTGCGCAACCGCAACCCTGGCCCGGAGCATGAGCTCTTGATTCCGACGGCAAAGAGAATGAGAACGAGAAGGAGAGCGATAGATCTGTGCAACCTGCCCTGAAAAGCCCGATCGACCCTCATCTTCACATATAGTCGCGAGGGCGAACGGGTCCTTTAAACTCTGGGAATAGCACTCTAAGTAGCCTCCCGCATTCGAGATCCGGAGAACAGCTGCTTGAACAGGTGTACTTCTGGATCCTGGACGATTCGGCCGTTGGAACTCGGAGGCCTGGGAGCTTCAGTGCTGGAGCCGGGCTCTTTCGTCGCTTGAGGGATGAGGTTGTGCTTCGTCTTCGACGAGACGGTTTTCCGTGGACCCCGGTTCGCTCTGGAATGCTTCATTCGAAGCCTTAGATGTTCAGTATCTGAGATTCATTCTCCTCAGGGGAATCGGTTGGTCTCGGGTACGCCGTTATGCTCCATGAAATCAACCCTGATGAAGCTTCCGAACAAGCGGCGGCCTCAAGGTTGATTTCGAAGAGCGGAGCCGGAACGACCAATACAGGAGGGGTCGAATAAGTCACTATCGAGTTCCTCTCCCTCCGCGCACTAGATAATGTCCAGGAGAGCATTACGGGCCAATCATAGAAGAGGACGGCGACCATCGGCCGGAGCGGCTCTCCCTCCAGGTGCTGCCGAGCAACTCCTGCTCCTGCAGGAATTGTTCCACTCGGTTGCCGGGAACCCAGAAGTCGTCATACCTGAGGTACGAGTATTCCTGCCCCGGACGCTTTGTCGAGGGGGTCCGAGCCGGATATCGGTAGGGCTCGACCCGGCTCACCCTCTGGAGGGGAGTCTCGGAAAGTTGGGGTAGGCCGGTGGCCCCATCGGGGGTCTCGTCAGACGAGGGCTCTTGGGGATGTCCCCACTGAACAAGACCGATCCCCATCCCGGTGCATCCCTCCGCGAGGACCATAGCTCCCAAGGTCAATATCAGTTTCATGCGACCACTCCTTCCTTCAATTCCGCGGGGGGGATCGCCCGCGAACTCCTGGACCAGGATGCTGGATGCCGTTCATCCGGCAGTCCTCAGGGTGGCCCCGACGAGCTTCAGAAGAACCGAGGGCGGAATCGGCTTGTGGATCAGGGTCTCTGCGCCCCGCTCCAGGACATCCGGGTAGGCGGGCCAGTCCGGGTCAGAAGTCGTAAGAATGACTCGCGTCTTCGGGGAGACATCCTTGACCCGTCCCAAGAGCTCGAGGCCATCCATGTCAGGCAAGTGAACATCGGCGATGACGATGCCGGGGTGGCTCCGGGCAACGGACTCCAGGGCTTCGAAGGGATGTGAAAATGCTCGAACGCCGAGTCCTGCGCCGCTCAGAAGATCGAAGAGGGCTAGAAGTTCTTCCGAACTGCAACCTACGAGATAAATGGTGCCCATGACCCCTTCCGAGCGGACCTCGGGAACATCCGGCGGACCCATCCTCGGGCCGGATCCAGGAAACTCCAATCGACCCAAGTCCCGATCGTCGTCTGCATTCATGGGATCCATCCTCTAGGAAGGCGGATCTGGACCTTCTGGCAAACTCGTTGGGAATGTCCCTCAACGCTGGGTAATCCAGGGATGATCGTCGCGGACAGCATTCTCAACACGGATCAGCTCGATTCTCTAGAGAGGTTCGACCAGACACTTCGAAGTACCATGGCTCCTCCACAAGTACTGTCGCGGCGGAGTGAAAGCCTTTTCAGCAAAGCTGGTGTCGCAGGGATTCCGCAATTCTCGAGCCGGGCAAAGTACGAATCCGGTATTCCTCTTGCCCAGAGAACTCCGGGGGGTGTTCGGCGGAATTCCCACGCGACGTCCAATCTTGTGATTTGCGAATTAGGAGGACCTGGTTCAGCCATCGGCTTCGGCCTCGAGCGTTTCGTTGAGGGTATCGTCCACGGCTCCAACCGCACCCCTTGAGCGAAGGGTCCCACGTGT
>DATGFI010000360.1:0-2266 GCA_035309205.1 Planctomycetota bacterium
TGGAGCGCCGAATCGCCGAGCTGGGCATCTACCCGTCGGTCGATCCTCTGAAATCGAATTCGCGCCTGCTGGATCCCAAGGTCGTGGGGCCGGAGCATTATGAAGTGTCCCGCGGCGTGCAGCGCATCCTGCAGCGATATACGGACCTGCAGGACATCATCGCGATCCTTGGCATGGAGGAGCTGGCGGACGATGATAAGCGCGTGGTCGCCCGCGCGCGACGCATCCAAAGGATGCTGTCCCAGCCCTTCTTCGTCGCGGAGGCGTTCACGGGAACGCCGGGGAAATATGTGACGCTCAAGGAGACGATCCGCGCCTTCAAGGAGATCCTGGAAGGCAAGCATGACAATCTCCCCGAACAGGCGTTCTATATGGTGGGCGGAATCGACGAGGCCGTTGAGAAGGCCAAGAAGATGGCCGCCGGTTAAGGAGCTGCGTGAAGAAGTCTCTCGGCACGGTCCTCGTCACCACGACGGCCCTGGCAGCCATCATGATGAAGATCGTGACCAAGAGCTGGTTCGGGCCGATGATCGTGCTGGTCATGGCCGCCCTGTATTTCGTGTTGACGGTGATTTCCGAGGCGTTCAAGATCCATGGCGAAAAAGTTCAAGACCGAAATCGTCACCCCTGAGAAGATCGTCTTCTCGGAGGAGATCGAGTCGCTGGTGATCCCGGCCGAGCGCGGATATCTGGGCGTCCTGGCCGGACACGCCCCCCTTCTGTGCACCCTGCAGCCAGGGGCGATCACGATCCGCGGCGACCGGGGCGAACAGCACTTCTCGACCAGCGGCGGCTTCATGGAGGTCACCCCCGGCAAGGCCGTGCTCCTCACCGAGAGCGCCGAGGAGGCCTCGGCCATCGACGTCAAGCGCGCCGAGGAATCAAAGAAGCGCGCCCAGGACCGGCTGGCGGCATCGGCGAAGGACGTCGACAAGGAACGGGCGAAAGCTGCGCTGGACCGCGCCCAGAACCGCCTTCAGATCGCCCAGAAGTACAAGAAGTAGGCCCTCCTCGCGGCCGATGCCCAGTCCCGTCCCGCGCCCGCGAAGGTCGGCGGTTTCGGATCCATCCCCAACGCAGCATCCTGACTCCAGGAGGAGCCAAGGCCATGCCCCGGCAGAGAACGGCATGGTGCCGCGCCGGCCGATCCAGATGCGTTCTCCGCCGCGCCGGCAGGCGCCCCACAGGCCGTTCACCGCGGTCAGCAGCACGCCCGACAGCAGGAGATAGGGGCTCTCCTTTTGCCAGCCCAGGAGCAGGACCCCGTACCACGAACCCAGGAGAAAGACGACCATCCCCAGGGGCACCAGGCCCGGCGCCTTCGGTCCTGGCGCCCGGAGGGAGGAGCGACCCAGACCGTCCAGGCAGCAGACCGGGAGCGCCGCGTGCAGCGGCGTAAACCTCTCAGGACCGGTCCATTCGCGACTCCGCCTCATGTCCCTTGGACGACCGGGGCGGCCGGACCGGACCAGAAACCGCCCCCTATTCGTGCTTGATGCGGACCTTCTTGGGAACGGCGCCGCAAATCGAACATTTGATCTTCGCGTTGTCGAAAGGCAACCCGCAGGTGAACCCGACGAAGCAGGCGTTGTCCTTGTTCCACCAGAACGTGTGCACCTTTCCGCAGGAAGGGCAGGTCCGGATGACCTCCTCCCGGTCCTCGTGCTTGGGGCTGTTCGCGCAAATGAAGAGGATGTAGCCCGTGTCGTCCAGAGTCCGGGTCGTCACATAGACCCCGTCCTTCTTTGCGACCGCCGGCTTGTAGACCGCCTGCTGCTCTTCGGGGACGTCCTTCACCTTGCGGGCGTCCGAAAGATCCTCGGTCCCCCAACGGCCCTCGAGCACCGGATCGACCGTCGGCGCATTGGGCACCGTCTTCGCCGCGGGCGCGGCCTCCTGGTTCTTCACGTCCTTCCGGGTCGTCGTGATTTTCGCCATTTCTTCCGCCGAAGCCCGGGACTTATCCAGCAGGGGCTCGCTGTAGAGGGAGATCCACCAGCCGCCGTAGGCGTCCTCCGCAGTCGGGGGCGTGATTTCGTACGTGATCCCGCCGCGGACTTTCTTATCGCCTTCGGGATTCAGGGACTTGAGGAAGGCGGTGGCGACAGAGTCGTTCAGGATCGCCGAAACGATCTCGTAGCAGTTCCGCTTGGCTTCCGCGCTCGCGACGAGCGCCCCATTGACGCCGATCTCGAAACATGCGGGCGCGTCGGGATCTCCGTAGATGTTCAGTTCGTATTCCCCCGCCCGGTACGACGTGTAAGGG
>DATGFI010000361.1:0-4231 GCA_035309205.1 Planctomycetota bacterium
CTGGAGGGAAAGCGATGGTCCTCTCCGGACCGCGACTCATACCTACCTGGCGTCCGGAGCGGAGGACTCCTCCTGGACGATCAAGACCGGCCTGAACGTCGCCACGGTGTGGGTTGAGGAGTCGGCCAAGTAGAGGCCGACCCTGGGACCGCGTCGGACGTTCCGATTGCGGCTGTTCCGGTTCCGGAGGAGACTGCCCGATGATCACCCGCCGTCTGCTATGCGTGGCCGTCCTCCTTGCGATCCCCGGCGCCGGCAGCGCGGACGACGTTCCGGTCGTCGCCCCGCCGAAGAGCTGGGATCATTTCGTGATCCTGCCCTGGCAGTTCAAGACCGACGTCTCGAGGGACAAGGCCCTTTACGAATCCGTCAACCTGCAGGGATTCCACATCGACCGCATGAGCGGCAGCCTGCAGGCCTTCGCCCGGGAGACGAGCTGGCCCTATTACGTGGATCACGCCGCAGGGAAAGGCTACCTCCACCTGGGAGCGGCCGGCGACGCGATCCAAAGGAAGAGCAGCATCGTCGCCCGACCCAACAGCCTGGCCGATCCCCGGACGATGGACGCGATGAAGAAGCTGCTTCGCGCGAATATCGAATCGGCCAAAGGGTCGAGCGTGGTCGGCTATTCGTTCGACGACGAAATCAGCACCGGCTCCTTCTGCTCGCCCATCGAAACCGACGGCTCGGCCGCTTCGGTCTCGGAATACCGGAAGTTCCTCGAACAGCAGTACTCCACGATCGGAAAGCTGAACGCGGAGTATGCCACTTCCTTCAGGACGTTCGAGGAGATCTCCCCTCAAAGCTACGAGGCCTTCCGTCCCCAGCTGGCGCCAAACTCCATCGGCAAGCTCAATCTGAGCCCCTGGTGCGATTGGCGGTCGTTCATGGACACCCAGATGGCCGGTGCCCTCGGGGAGCTGACGCGTTACGCCAACAGCCTCGACCCTCTGACGCCCGCGGGATTTGTGGGCGCTCAGAGCCCCAGCGCCTACGGCGGCTACGACTACCGCAAGCTGGCCGGCGCGGTGCAGTGGATGGAAGCGTACGACATCGGGGGCTCGAACGAGATTCTCCGGAGCTTCTGGGGCCAAAAGCGTCCCCACGTGCAGACCTACTTCTCGAGCAAGAACCCGCGACAGGACTCCTGGTTCCTGTGGTACTACCTTTGTCACGGCAACCGCGGGGTCATCGGCTGGCCCGACGGATGGTTCAGCAACGGCAAAGTCGCCGACTACATCCAGGCCAGCGCCCTCACCTTCAAGGAAGTGCAGGGACCGGTTTCTCGGAAGATCATCAACGGCGAATTCGTCCATGACCCGATCGCGATCTACTACTCGCATCCGAGCATCCAGGTCGGCTGGGCGATGGATGCGTCCACCCACCGGGGCACCTGGCCGAACCGCAGCTCTTCCATGGACAACAGCATCGGCACCAGCAATCTCACCCGCGTCGCCTGGTTGAAGACGCTGGAAGACCTGGGCCTCCAGGCGACCTTCCTTCACCAGGACCATCTCCTGGACGGCGCGCTGCTGAAGGGCGGCTACAAAGTCCTCCTCCTGAACCGGGTGCTCTGCCTGTCCGATGCCGAAGCGTCGGCGATCCGTTCCTTCGCGGCCAAAGGCGGAGCCGTCATCGCCGATACTCTCTGCGGAGTGTTCGATGAGCACGGCAAGGCTCGCGAAATTGGCGTCCTGGACGACCTCTTCGGGGTGAAGCACGATCTGGCCAAGGGCATTCTGGGAGGAAATACCCTGACTGAAGTCGACGGCGAGCGCGGCGGGAACTTGTCGGATAAGACTTGGGCCGTTCAGGGGGCCTCCACGGCCTGGGACCTGCCGGTCTTCGAGCGCGGCCTATCGGTCGGCAGGACGGCCAAAGCGGAACACGAAGCGGATTCCAGCGTGGCGCTGGTGCGGCAGGGGAAGAATGTCTACCTGAACCTCTCCCCCCTGGGATACCTGCTCAAACGGCCGAAGAACGAGGGCCGGACGTGGACCGCCGGTGTCGCCTCGCTGCTGAAGGAGCTCGGCGTCACTCCACGCGTATCGATCAGCGAACGCGGCCAGCCGGCGGCGCAGATGGAAATCCTCACCTGGAGGAATCCGGATCGCATGACCCTGTGCATCCTGAAGAACCTGGATCGCAAAGCCTCGATCGACGGTTTCGGGAGCGCCGAAGGCGCACTCGGCGACGGGAAAATTAGACTGAAGCTGTCGTTCGCCCATCCGGTCAAGGACCTGAAGAATGAGCGCACCGGCAAGACGCTCGGGGACGGCCTGGAGTTCGAGGACGAGTGGACGCCCTGGGAAGCGAACGTCTATACGTACGCTCCCTAGCCCGACTAGCAATCTTCGAGCCAGGTGGGGAGAAGGCCAGTCCGAGGATGGGCGTCCCCCACGATCTTCTTGGCCTGGCAAAGGATCGCCCGCCCCTTCCCGGCCCGCTTGCTCTCGTAAAGTGCCTCGTCGGCCCGCAGGTGCAGGTCCTGTCCGTCCAGCGCGTCCTCCGGATAGACCGCGATTCCGACCGAGACGGTCAGGCGTATGGGTCGGCCGGCGACGCCGAAGGATTGGTTTTTCACAGCGGCGACGATTCTCTTTGCAGCCTTGACCGCTCCCTCCCGCGAGGTTCCCGGAAGGGCAATCTCGAACTCATCGCCCCCGTAACGACCGACCACCGCCTCGGGCCGGGGTCCGTTGCCCCGCCCCACGACGTCGATTCCCCGGACGGTGACGCTCAGAGTCTGGGCGATGAGGCGCAGAACCTCCGTCCCGATAGGGTGGCCGTGGGCGTCGTTGATCCCCTTGAAGTCGTCGACATCGATCATGAGAAGAGCGCAGGACTCGCCGAGGCGCCGGGCGCGTTCCAGTTCGCTTTCCAGGAGAACTTCGAAATGAGCGTGATTCGACAGGTTCGTCGTACGATCGCGGGTCGTATGCCGGTGGAGGAGCGCGTTCTCGATGGCGATCGCGGCATGGTCCGTCAGGATCTGGGCGAACTCCCTTTGGCGGGGCCCGAAGGCGTGCGTCATCTGGGTGTTGTCCAGGTAGACGGCGCCCAACAGGCGCGACTTGGCGCGCAAGGGGAGGCAGAGAATGGAACAGGGATGCGGACCCGGCGCGAGCAGGCGATCGCGGACCCGCGGATCCTTGCGGGCATCCTCGACAACCACCTGTTCCCCGTTCTGACTCACGAGCTTGAGCAGGGCACCCAGGGCGGCCAGGTCGGAGTGAGGGATCTCGGACCCGCTCCGGTCCCGCGAGAGGTCGGCGTTGAAGCTGTCGCCTTTCAGGACTCCGATCGAGCCCCGATGAGCGTTGGAGAAGCGAATCATGGTGTCGAGGATCATGGTGATGAGCCGGCGCAGATTGCGCTCGGAGTTCATCTCCTTGAGGACCTCGAGAATCGGCTTCAGCCCCGCCACGCCGAAGGGCCTCGGACGTTCCACCTTGGATGCCCCGGTCTGCATAAGAGTCTCACACTCTGCCGAAGTATACCCCGGACAATTCAAAAATTCATTACCCTGGATGCATCCTGAGAACTGAGCCGGAGCATCCTGCATCCGGGATCAGGGCAGAGGATTCCCTCCTCCTCCCGAGTTTTTCAGGAAACGAGGTCCGTGTAGAGTAGAATCCTACTGCAGGCCACCTGGCCTCCGTTCTCGCGAATCCCTTGAAGAAGGCTGCGACGGCCAGATGACAGACGCGGAAGATCTTGTAATCAAAGTCTCCCCCCTCGAGGACATCCCCGATGCCGCCGTCGTCCACATTTCCGGCAAAGGGGGGCGCGCAGCCGTGCGGAATCTGCAAGAAGGCATTCAGCCGCTCTTGGCGCAGGGGACAAAACACTTCCTTTTTGATTGCGCCAGGGTCGAATTCTTCAATTCAACGGCACTGGGCTACCTCATCAATCTGGCCGACGCCGCGCGCAAGGCGGGCGGAGGCATCGCTTTCTGCCGGATGCCCCGAAGAGTCGGGCTCGCATTCGACCTCCTGGGCCTGAAGGATTTCTTCGAGTTCCATCCGGATCCCTCGGGTTTCATACAGCGTCTCCGATCGGCCGCCCGGACGCCGGCCCTCGCCGAGGAAGCCCCGGCGAGCCAGACCCACGGCCCCTCCTCCCCCGAAACATCCTCCACGAGCGATCTCTTGATCGCGCTGCCCGCCTGGCTCGATGAAGTCGATCGACCGACCACTCCTCCGATCGACCATCTGCGCTGGGCCGCCCT
>DATGFI010000362.1:0-2677 GCA_035309205.1 Planctomycetota bacterium
AGTTCCTCGATTTGGAGTCGAAGGCCTTCGTTCTTCAAGTAGAGCTGGACGTAGGTGGCGACCTTCAGCTTGAGGAGGTCTTCGTCTACGGGGCTGAAGAGATAATCTGTCGCGCCCGCGACGTAGCCCTTCTTGGCTTGCAGGTCGGTCTTGTCGTAGGCGGACATGAAGACGATCGGCGTGTACCGGACGTTCTCCTGCTTCCGGAGCCGTTCGGCGGTCTCGAAGCCGTCCATCCCCGGCATGCGGACGTCGAGCAAAATGACGGCAAATTCCTGCTGTTGGGTCAGTCGGAGCGCTGCGTAGCCGTCTTCCGCCGCGACTACCGTGTAGAGCGGCTCCAGCAGCGTCTCGAAGGCGAGCCGGTTAGCAGGGCGATCGTCGACGATCAGGACCCTGGGCTTCGCAGGCTGCGGCGTCATGTGGTGACTCCTTCTTACTCCATTTACATTTGGAATTCCAGCCTGAGATATGCGCCACGAGTGAAATCCTTGGGGTAAGGCGAGGACCCCATCCGGCCTGATTCAATCCGCGTGCGGAACGCCCGGCTTGAGGATCCGAGATACGGCTTGGCGACCGCGAGCGGGGCCGGTAGAATGCGCAGGACTGGGGAGCAGGGAGAGTCATGCAGTCAGGTGGAGTTGCTCCAGGCGAAGCGAGCCGGGTGCCCTGCCCGCAGTGCGGCGGGCTTGTCCACTTCACGACGGCCGGCGGGCCGCATCTTCTTCGTTGCCAGGTCTGCGGCCTCGCCATCTCCCTCGACGTCGTCCACGACGGCAAACGCTGGACCGTGCGGAGAGTCCGTCGCTCCGCCAAGCCGCCCCCGTCCGGTCCGTCCTGACCGACCGAGAGCCCTGACTGCTTCGCGAAGTCCAAAGGCCCATTTTCAATGTAACCAGCCGACCGTCATCGTCGTACATACGACGGAATCGCCGTGGGAGGCAGTCGTGACTGAACAGAGAAAGCAGGACCCGGCAGCTGCGGTCGGAGTTCGCCCGTCATCGCCGGAATCCTTTCAGGTCGAGACGCGGGAACTCCAGCTCAAAATCCATTGCAGAGGCAAGACTGCCGCCCTCGCCCTGGAAGAGGTTCGACTCGGCCTGGATGAAGCCAAGGCTCAGGGCCGGGATCCGCTCATCATCCTCGAGGATCTTGGCTTCTTGCAAGACTCGGTCGCCACGCTCATCAAGGGTCTTTGCCGGGGCTTAGTCGGCTACCCCGGCACTGTGACCTTCTGGGAATCCTCCGGCTATACCGAGGCCTTCCTGAGCGTCATGGAGGCTGCTCCGGAGTCTTGAGATTCCCACGTCCTCCCCGGGCACGAAGCCGGCCGCGATAAGGTTTTGGTTACGGTCATTCCCCGCTGGTTCCGGGGCCGCCGGTACCGGACCACGCCCGGACAAAAGGTCCCCTTTCCAGAGGACCCGACCCGGCTGAGTCCGAAAACCCAAGAGCTCGCCCCCGTGGCTCAGGAATCCCCCAACCTTTCTCGCGACAAGCATAACGACCGACCCATTTATGGGTTCCCACTGGGTGTGGGAGGAAGTGTGATCTCACCGACTGAGTTTTCGTCGCTCGACCTGGGTCTCTCCTGCCGCGTTTGCTGCAGCCCGCTTCGCCTGGACTTTTATCCTTTGGTCTTCCGCTGTGAGCGAGGCCACCTCCTGAGCTTGGCAGAGGTGCTCCGGCATGACCTGCAGGAAAGGGGTCAAGGGCGGGATGATCTTCCTTGGTCGATGCTCCGGATCTGGGATCAGCAGGCGCGGAAGCTTCACGAACTTTCCGGATGCGCCTTCGTCAACGGCCACCCCCTGATAGCGGCAGACTTCCAGGAAGCCGCGCTTCGCATCGAAGACTGGATGGCGAGCCTGTCTTCGGTAACGTCTCGGAGAGCCGCCGCCGCTTTGACGGACTGAGCCAAAGACGAGTGGAATCAGCCTTGGACCTTGCGTCATCCCCCCGATGCTCTTTTCTTGGCGTACATCAAGACCCCTCCCCGCTTCGGCGCTCCTTGGACTTATTCAATTACCCGCACAGGACCGTCCGGCGCCGGACGATTACCTTCGTTTCTGCTTCCGCTTGGAAGCTGACGACTCAGAAGGGAACCCGAAGGCCACGCCTGGGTATCGCCGCGCGGCTTCAAAAGACGTGAGCGGCCGCAGCCCCTGCTTGGTAGCAATCATCGGTGGCCCGTCTGGGATAAACACTCCGCCTCCCATGGAGATCGGACGCCAGTGTCCGGGTGCGGCCTTCTTCTTTTTCGTGGGCTTGCGGCTCACCATATTCTCCTGTGCTCGGTTGATGGTACGGGGGACGCTTGTAAGCGTGACAGGGGCATCGTCGGGCTGCCGTGCCCCGTTGGGTACCGTCACGTCTAGTCGAGCGCATCGTATAATCCCAGCAGAACCCCGGGATCTCAATTGGGCGACCGAGCGAACGTGGGCCGTAGGGCCAAGGGAGGGTCGGTGAGTCAGAAGATGCGCGCCGCCGCGATCAAGGCCGGGAAGACCGGGCGCTGGGCAAAGATCATGGCTAAATGGGTTATTTCCTACTTATCGCGTGGCGGACGGAAATGGCACCTGATCTCCTTCGATGGCCCCACTGGCGCGGAAGCGAGCGGAATAGTCGACTTCATCGCCATCCGGAAGGACTTCTCCACCCCGGAAGAGACTCTGAA
>DATGFI010000363.1:0-6028 GCA_035309205.1 Planctomycetota bacterium
ACGGCCGGGACCGGCTCCGGCCGGAAGTCCGGCGGGACCCACAGGGGATCCTCGTCGTCATCCTCATCCGCGAGCGACGCCACGCGGGGCGGAGGAACCGGCGACTCCCCCTTCGAGCGTGGCGGAATCTCGGTCTGGACCACCGCGATGGCGGGAAACGAAATGGGGGGCGGCAGCGGAGGAGCAGCCGCGCGCACGACGGGAATCGTGGGAGGAGCGGGACGCACGGGCTCTTCAACCGACTCTTGGCCACCCCGCACATCGTTTCGCGACGTCGCCTCGTCGATCCGGCGGACCACCCGAATGACATCGTGGGCCGGTTGGGACTTCCCCGCGACCGTCTTCCATTCCGCGTCGACGGTCATCGCCTCGATCACGGAATTCAGGCGGGTCCCGAGATATTCCTCGACCGCCGGAGTCAGGACGATCGGCAGGATGGACGCGATGTACTTCTCGTGGCCGCGAAGACCGCGCCCGGGATGGAAATACCACAGCGAAGGCCCGGTCTCCGAAAGGCCGTACCGATCGCAGAAAAGCCGCAGCGGTTCGGCCATCGGATCCCAAAGCTTGCTCGACCCGGGCGCCGAGACGTCGAGATCGCGGGGCTTGCCGATGTCGTGCGCGATCGCGGCGACCATGCCCGCATAGACCCAAAGAGGCTTTTCGCGATGATTCGTGGAGTGTTCCTTCGACACTTCGAATGCCGGCGAGGAAAGGTCCTTCACCGTCAGATGGGCCACCTCGAGCAGATGATCGAGCAGCCCGAAGCGGCCCGAGTGGTGATTCGCCTCGGAGGCCGGAAGATCGAAGACGAAGAGCGCCACGCGCGCGAACAGCCGATCCACGAGATCGTCCTTCTGCTCCCGCGTCATGGAGGAAAGGCGTTCCCGAATTCCCTGAATGTGGTTCCGCCTCGAGCTTGTGGACCTCAGGATCTCCTCCCCCAACTGGCGGGAGATCTTGGACTTTCCGAAGGTCTCGATCTGGGGCGCCCCATCCGCGCGGTCCTTCCGTCCCAGGAAGGTTGCAAGGTTCTGCAGCATCGGTGAGTTCTCCTTTAGAACGGCGGCCGCTCTTCCACGAGGCGCACCGGCAGGCATCCGGAGCAGTATTCGAAGATCCCGAAGTGGACGAAGAGGTAGTTGCCCCAGGTGCTTCCGGCTCCGACGTCCATTGGCTGGGGGAACGGCGAACCGATCGACATTCCCAGCTTCGGCAGCGGCTCGACCATTTGGATGTAGTGGCCGGTCCGGGGCTCGTAGTCGTAGGGGGATAGCACCGCTCGGCCCAGCGGACGCGAAGCGGCCCGGCCCGCGCGGAGCGCCTGCATTGCCGCCGCGAGAGCCTGGCTCGAATGGTTGATGAACCCGATTCGTGGGAAGTAGCTCCCCCAGGTGCCCGCGCAAGTCACCGGATCCGGCGCCATCCCGCAGGACTTGACCGTCGCGATCCAGGCCTCCGGGCAGGTGAAGAAGTCCACCAGGGGGCTTCGCCACCCGAGCGAGTCGACCTCGGTGAAGTAGTTGGGCTGGAACTTCATGGTGCTCGGGATGGCGATTGGAATATCCGTGTTGGAGAGGCCGACGTCCGGCACGAAGGTGTAGATCCTCGCCTCACCGAACTGGTTGGCGGTGCCGTCGCCCGACACCGGAGTATGGTTCGACGAACCGAAGCCCATCAACTTGACGGGCTCCAGGGCTTGGAGGGTGGTCTTCATCTCCGCGAGCTGGGTCTTGTAGGGTTGCCGGACGACCTCGAAGATCCCGCAGGGATAGGCGTTCTCGACCCACAGGCAGACTCTGATGCCGTCGATGCCGTGCGAGCAGACGAGGACGCCCTTCGCCTTCCAGGAGCGGAGGATGAGAGAGATGTCCGTCCGTCCGAGGACCGTGACGATGGAGTCCTTCCCTTCGTAGGGAAGCTCGGTCCCGCCCTTCCCTACCGACTGCGCCGCAAGAGAAACGGCGCAGAGGAGAACGAGGCCGGCCACGCTAGCGGCTTTCGCGAATCTGGATTTCATCGCCCTTCTCCGAGAACTTGACCCACGAGTTGGCACAGCGAACGCCCATGACCTTGGCGAAGTCCGCGCTCCCCAGGCTGATCGGACGGCCGAAGCGCTTGGCAATCTCCGGCAGGTCGCCCAAGCTTCGGGTCTTGAGGATGAGGACCTGGACGGCCGGATCCCGCTCGACGTCGGGCGGAAGGGCGAACTTGGCGGGATCACCCACCGCGGCGAAGTAGAACGTCCTTCCCTTCACGCGGGCGCCCTTCTCGGGCGGCATGGATGCGCTCCGGGTGTCGTCGCCGCCGCACGCGGGCAAACCGGCGTCGTAGGGCTTCCGGAGATCGACCGCAGGGGGCGCGCTTTGCGCATCGACGGCGCGCGTCACGCGGGACTTGAGATCGCGGTACGCGGCCTTCACGCGAGCAAGATCCAGCGGCACCGTTTCACCGGAACCCCGGTGCCAGGTCTCGCAGAGGGCGGCGTCCTCCGGCTTCCCGCGATTCTGGGCGCTCTCCGCCTGGGACCGCGAGTCCGCGGGCACGACGAGGAAGAGCGTCACGGCCAGGGCGGCCGGGAGCAGAGTACCCGCAGCTTCGCGGACGAGGCCCGCCCGAAGCGCGAGACAATTCGGCCTAGCGCTTTTCACGGTCCGCCTCCATCGGTTCGACCTTGAAGGTCCATCCCGCGACGACAAGTCCCGTGGGGTTGTCCCGAGTGGGTTCGCCCGGAATCAGGGCGATGCGGTAGACCAGGCGAGCTTCCTGAAGCATCGCGTTGTCCACGTAGATCCGGCGAAGGGTGCGAAGGATGACCTCCACGCGCTTTCCGTCGCGAAGCACCATCGTGGCGGCGGGATCAACGACGAAGAGCTGACTCGCCTGCTTCGACTCCTTGACCAGCTTCTTCAGGTTGGCCGCGAAGCGGTCGAATTCGTGGTACGCCTTCGGGGCGACACGGACCTGGAGGAACGCGAGGTTCCTCTCCACGGTGATCGGCCCATACGTTTCGAGGGTGACCACGAAGTCGCGCGCGAAATCCCGGGCGAGCGCGTCGGGGATGACTCCCGGCGTCACCACCTTGGGGTCGTCGTTTCCCTGGACGAGATAGACCGCCGGCAGCGCCCGCGCCTTTGCCCAGAGCGCCGCGCCGAGACCCAGCGCGACAAGAATGGCGCCGACCAGGGACACGAGATATGCGATCCCGACCGGCGTGCGCGGAAGATCGATCTTGCTCATTTCAAAGGCTCCAGCAGGTTGTGTCTGGGGACATCGTGATAGACCACGAGAGGTTCAGGGCTCGGAAGACGGAAGAGCAGCACCCCCTCCATCACCGCGATCAGGAGGAAGGTCACGGTGATCAGGACCACCCTCCGGGCGGCCGTCTGCGTGCCCGCCGCCTGTCGGAGGATCCGGGGCAGCTGGGGTCCGTCTTCTTTCCCCTCCGATTCGTCGATCGGCATGGGAATGTTGCAGGTGGCGATCGGGCGGTAGAGCGTCGTCTCCATGGCTACCTCACGTAGTCCTTCGAACCGCGGAAGTACCGCGCCTCCTCGGTCTCGTCGTCCTCGGGCCCGGGAGCGGCCGAGAAGCTCAGGGTCCGCTTCCCGAAGGCCGGCGGGATGACGAGATAGGGAGGCCGAAGGGAGGCCGGCGAGAGCCGCAGGACGCCCGCTCGGTAGAAGAGGTAGAAGACGTACCCACGTGGTTTTCCCGCCTTCAGGGCCTTCAGGCCCAGACAGACGAAGAGGCCCGCCACAAGACCGATCCCGATGTTGGTCACCACCAGACCCACCGCGACCACCCCGATGATCACGAAAAGGTCGACGGGCTCGAGGCCCCAGAGGGCCACGATGGCCCTATCGAGATTTCTCAAGCACGGTCTGTCGATCATGGTCCTCTCCAATCACGCTCGAGATGGCCAGACGAAGATCGGCCTCCGGAGGGAGGCCCGGAAAGAGCCGGCGCTGCGAGGAGCCGGTCAGGATGATCGTGGGCGTGGGAATCCCGGGGAGCGACTCGGCGCTTCGACGCTCGACCAAGAGGCGGCTCCCGAACTCCCGGAGGATCCCCGGGAGGACGTCCTTCTCGAGCTGCATGCAGTAGCCGCAGTCCGGACGCGTGTAGACCACCATTCGAGCCTTCCCCGGCTCGACCGGCGGGGAGACGAACTCATCGTGGGTGATGCGGTCGGTGCTCGTCTTCACCTGGGCGTCGAGTGGAACGGCACCGGAGAACAGGATCCAGGTCTGGAAGACGAAGGCCGTTCCGGGGAGAAGAAGACTCCCGCGAAACGCATTCGATGGCGCGAGAATGATCGCAGCGACCACCGCGACCGAGACCGCCGCGGCCGCGAGCACGCAGGGAGGACAAAAGACCTTCGATTGGACGAGGAGGGCAACCAGGGGTCCATGGACCCCCGCTGCGATCATGACACCCGAGTAGACGAAGGTCGACGGCCCCGAGAATATCGCGACCAGGACGAGCACCGAATAGTAAAGCGTCCCGAGGGTGGCCAGGTGCTTGATCGGGATCATCTCCGCGGCTCCCCGGCAGGATCCGCAGGAGTCTCCCTGCACCGCGCCCCAGGTAGCTGCGAGCGCCGCGACGACAAGACTCACGAGCAGGCTCCGCCATGCCCGGGGATGAGTGACTCTGAGGTCCATACGTTTCTCCTTCTTCGGTCCAGTTCCTAGAAATTCAGGGTCTGGCCGATACCCCAGAGGGCCATGAGACCCGCCGCGCCGGCGACGAAGCTGATCGCGGCCTGGCCCCAGTTGCCCTTGTACATGCCGGCGGCGAGGGAGATGAGCGCCCCGCCTCCGACCACGACGGTCCCGATCGTGGACAAGATGGTCCAGCCGTTCTTCGCGGTGGCCTTCGTCTGCTGGAAGAACATGTCGCCGGGCGTGCCGCCCGCCTGGGCGTGGACCTCCAGGGCGCCCGCCACCATGAAGAGCCCCAGATACATCCCCAGAATCAGCCAGGCCGTCCGCTTTCCCGTGTTCATCGTGTTCTCCTTTCGAAAATCCAATCGGTCCTTCCGTATCACCAAGGAATCTCGGGAAGGGGATGTCCCACATAAAGCGCATCCGTCGTGGAATTTCGTTCAGGTTGGGAGCGCCGGACGCAGTCAGTTGGGAGATGAAGTGATCTGCTCCCCACTCCCCTCTTCATTGTGGGTGGCCGCTTGGGGTCCCGGGTCTTAGGGCGATCGGCCGTGACGCTAGGAAGACGCGGACGGAACTATTTTCCGATGTCCTTGCGATTGTGTGGGACATCCCCTTCCCGAGATTCCTTGGTGATACGGAGAGCACGACTGAGTTGTGCCGACCGGAAAGCGGAAGCCGCAGGACGTCGCCGCGGACCCGGCCCAAGGAGGACGAAACATGCCCGCACTGGTGTTGCAGCAGATCGCAGCGATCCTGCTCTCTGGAGTGTTCTTCCAGGACAAGCCCCCCACCTCGCTCCTCCCCGGAGGAGATCTCACGGGGGAGGATGCGGCCGGACGCCGGAGCGTCATCTGGAAGGAAGGCACTTCCATCCCCCTCCGCGTTCCGGTCGCAGTTCCCGGGAAGGAATTCATGACGAGCGTCTCCTTCCCCGAGGAGGGGATCGAGACGGCCGTCACCGGCTGGAAGGACGGAGAGATCACCGCCGTCCAGAAGCGCGGGTTGCTTTTCCTGCGCCTGGCCAAGAAGTCCGAGGGTCAGCTCAATGTGATCGGTGCGTCGGGCACCCACTATCTCCTCTACCTCAAGGGCGTGGAGAACCCGGAAGTCGGCAGCTTCGACGACTTTCTCAAGATCCTGAAGAGGGAGGAGCTGCGCCCGAATGACCCGCTCCCGAAGCGGGCCAATCACCGGCCGAGCGGAGCGCTGGAGCTGATCCAGGCCATGCGCCTGGGACTCCATCCTGAAGGAGTAAAGATCCTGAGAGCCAAGCGCGAGCTGGCCTACGAGTCGCCGAGCATCGAGATTCGCCTCGTGTACGTCTATGACGGTCAGTCCTATCGCGGGATGATCTA
>DATGFI010000364.1:0-5568 GCA_035309205.1 Planctomycetota bacterium
CGACGCTGCTGTTCCTCGTCACCGCCTGGATCTGCCTTCCCTGGAGACCCCTCAAATGGACCGCCGTCATCCTGGCAACCCTGGCCTTTCCCCTCCTGACGGAACTCCTGGGGATTTTGGCAAGCCCGCCTCAGCGACGGCCGGCCCTCGTCTTCCTGCGCGGCGCACTCAAGGATCTGGGCACAGGCCTGGCGCAGGTGCTCCTCCAAATCACCTTTCTCGTGTATCAAGCCTACCGAATGCTGCACGCCGTCGCGGTCACCCTCGTCCGCCTGCTCGTCACCCGGCGCAGGCTCCTGGAGTGGGAAACGGCCGCATCGGCGGCGGCCCGCTCGATGCGCCTCCGAGGACGGAACGGCCTCCTTCTCTATTTCGTTGAGATGGCTTCGAGTCCGCTGGCGGCCATGGCGCTCTTCGGGCTCCTCTGGTCCGTTCACCGCCGCGCGCTTCCCGTCGCCATCCCTTTCCTCATCCTGTGGCTTTCGGGACCGCTGATCGCATGGTGGCTGAGCTTGCCCCGGGTATCCACACGCGAGGAACTGAGCCCGGACGACCGGCAGTGGCTCCGACGCATGGCGCGGAAGACGTGGCGCTATTTCGAAACCTTCGTGGGAGAGCGCGACCACCATCTCCCTCCCGACAATTTCCAGGAAGCCTACATCTTCACGGTCGCCCATCGCACTTCGCCCACCAATATCGGCCTGTACCTACTGGCGAATCTCGCGGCGCGCGACTTCGGATTCCAATCGACCCGCAGCGCGGCGGACCGCATCGAGCGCACGCTCCTCACTCTCCAGGGCCTGGAGCGATTCCGCGGCCACCTGCTCAACTGGTACCGCACGGACATGGCCTCGCCGCTATTTCCCCGCTACGTCTCCACCGTCGACAGCGGGAATCTCGCGGGCAGTCTTATTGCGCTGGCCCAAGGCCTTCGCCAGGCCGCCCGGACGCCGCAATCCGCGGAATGCCTTCTCGAAGGCCTTCAGGACACGATCGAGGTCACCGAGGAGTCCCTGGAAAAGGCCCACTCCGGAAAGCCCGAGCTCCGGGGACCCATCGAGGCGCTGATCCGCGACCTTCGCGAACTGCGGAACCTGGCCTCCTTGGCGCAGACGACGGAAGATAAGCGCCGGCATTTCGACTCGCACCGGAGCCGCCTGAGGGATCAGCGGAAGGCGCTCGCGCAGGCTCCGGGTGCCGCCGACGAGAAGGTCCAGGACGCGCTCGCCTGGCTACAGACCCTTGAAGATTCCCTCGGTCCGCCCGAACAGGAGTCGGATGACCTGAGAACCCGCCTGGACTCCCTCGCGGCGCAGGCGGACGCCTTCGCGAACGAAATGGATTTCGCCTTCCTGTACGATCGCCACCGAAAGCTGATGTCGATTGGCTACCGCCTCCCCGATGCCGACGGGCCCGGCCGCCTGGACCCGACCTTCTACGACCTGCTGGCCTCGGAAGCTCGACTGGCCAGCTTCGTTGGAATCCTGAAGGGCGATCTCCCCCAGACGCACTGGTTCGCGCTGGGCCGACAACTGGTGAATGTGAAGGGGCGGCCGACGCTCGTCTCCTGGAGCGCGTCCATGTTCGAGTACCTCATGCCCGAGCTCCTGATGAAGAGCTATCCGGACACGCTCCTGGAGCAGACCT
The DNA here is from genome assembly GCA_035309205.1 of Planctomycetota bacterium. Classification (GTDB taxonomy): domain Bacteria; phylum Planctomycetota; class MHYJ01; order MHYJ01; family JACPRB01; genus JACQFK01. The sequence goes on from DATGFI010000364.1 coordinate 1,648, forward strand.
CGGGAAACGTCGTGCTTCGCCAGAGAGAATTCGGCGAAGACCTGGGGGTGCCTTGGGGCGTCTCGGAATGCGCCTTCAACTTCGTCGACCGGCGCGGGGACTATCAGTACAAAGCCTTCGGAGTACCAGGGCTGGGCCTGAAGCGCGGGCTCGGTGACGACCTGGTCATCGCCCCCTATGCGTCGGCCCTGGCGGCGATGGTCGAGCCCAAAGCCGCCGTCCGGAATCTGAGGCGCCTGGCGTCCCTCGGGCTCGAGGGCCCCTTCGGTTTCTACGAATCGATTGATTACTCCTCCCCACGGGACGATTCCGGCACCGACGTCCGCGAGCGGAGCAGCGGCCGGCCCCGCGGTATCGTGGTGCGGACGTATCTCGCCCACCATCAGGGAATGTCCCTGCTGTCGTTCAACAACACGCTTTTCGACTTTCCGATGACGGATCGCTTCCACGCGGATCCCCGGGTTCGGGCCACGGAACTGCTTCTCCAGGAGAGGGTCCCGCGGTCGGTGATGATCGTCACGCCCCGGCCGGCGGAAGCTACCCATTCCGCGCCCCCTCCCTTGGGCGCCTCGCAGCGCCGCTATCGCACGGCGCACACCGCTTCTCCCCAGGCTCATTTTCTGTCCAATGGGACGATTACCACGGTGGTCACCAACGCCGGAGGCGGAGCGACGCTTTGCCGCGGCAAAGCGCTCACGCGCTGGCGGGAGGACCGGACGACGGACTCCGGAAGCAACTTCATTTACTTGAGAGACGTCCGCAGCGGGAAGATCTGGTCCGCCGCCTATCAGCCCCTCTGCCAGGAGCCGGACACCTACAGCGCGATCTTCATGCCGGAACGCGCCGTCTTCCAGAGACGCGACGACGGTATCGAGTCCCAGATGGAAATCGCCGTATCGCCGCAGGACGACGTTGAAGTCCGCCGCCTGTCGCTGACCAACCACAGCGACCGGATCCGCGAGATCGAAATCACCAGCTACGTGGAACTGGCGCTCGCCCCGCCGCCTGAAGATTTCGCCCACCCGGCATTCGGCAAGCTCTTCCTCGAGACCAGCTACCTCCCCGCGCTCACGGCTATCGTCTGCAGCCGGCGCCCGAGATCCCCCGACGAGCCGGAGGCCCATGCAGTTCACGTGCTCGGCATGGAAGGCCATCCCCAGGGCGCCGTCGAGTGGGAAAGCGACCGGGCGCGCTTCCTGGGTCGCGGCCGCGGCCCGGACGATCCGGTCGCGCTGGATGGACGGGCGCTATCCGGAACGACGGGGGCCGTGCTCGACCCCTGCGCGAGCCTCCGGGTACGAATCCGCCTGGCTCCCGGAGGGTTCGCCCGACTGGCGTTCACGACCGGCATGGCCCGTTCGCGGGAGGCCGCCGAAGCGCTCGCCGACCGCTATCACGACTCGGGCGCGGCCGCACGCACCTTCAACCTGGCCTTCACGCACACGCAGATCGAATTGCGTCATCTGGGGATCACAGCCGAGGAGGCGCAGCTCTTCATGCGGCTCGCATCCGCGGCCCTCTACCTGGACCCGTCGCTCCGGGAGTCGCCGGACTTCCTCGCCCGCAACGAACTTGGACAGTCCGCGCTCTGGAGATTCGGCATCTCCGGGGACCATCCGATCCTCCTCGTGCGCGTCACCGAAGAGACGGATGTTCCCCTCGTTCGGCAGGCCCTGAAGGCCCATGAATTCTGGCGGCTGAAAGGGCTCTCCTCGGAGCTCGTCGTCCTGAACGAGCATCTTCTCGGATACCGCGATGAGATGAATAAAGCCCTCATCTCGCTCTTCGACAGCGGCCCCTGGAGCGCCGTCAAGGACCACCGCGGGGGTATCTTCCTCCTCCGCGCCGACGCCATGTCGGAGAAGGAGCAGGTCCTCCTCGCCGCGGTCGCGCGCGCCGTACTCCGGGGGGACCGCGGCGGGCTGGAACACCAGGTTCACCGCGCCGGCGCCGAGCCCTCCTGGCCTCCGGACCTTCCCGCCGCGCGGCCCAGCTCCGCGCCCCCGCCGCCCCCCCCGGTGTCCGTGCCTCCGCTCATCTTTGACAATGGCTACGGAGGCTTCAGCCAGGAAGGACGCGAGTACGTCGTCGTCCTGGACCAAGGCCGGGAGACGCCTTTGCCTTGGACGAACATTGTGGCGAACGAGAACTTCGGGACGATCCTGTCGACTTCGGGATCGGCCACGACCTGGGCCGGCAACAGCCGCGAGAACCGGCTCACTCCCTTCGCCAACGACCCGGTGACCGATACCACAGGGGAGGCGATCTTCCTCCGCGACGATGAGAGCGGAGAGCGATGGAGTGCCACTCCGGGCCCGCTCAAGCGCGGCCCCAACAGCGCGCGGTGGATCATCCGACATGCGGCGGGCACGACCCGATACTCCCACGCCGCCCGCGGCCTCACCCAGGACCTCGAGGTCTTCGTCCATGCCGAAGACCCCGTCAAGTTCTCGGTGCTCACGCTGCGAAACGATACCCCGAAGACCAGACGCCTGAGCATCTATGCATACAACGATTGGGCGCTCTGTCCCGCCCGCATGGGCGAACAGCTGCACGTCGTCACGGAGCTGGACCTGGCGACCGGCGCGATCCTCGCCCGGAATCCCTATTCCAGTGACTTCCAAGGGCAGGTCGCCTTCGCGGCCGCTTCGACCGCGCCCGTCTCATTCACGGCCGACCGGATGGAATTCATCGGTCGTAACGCCTCGATCCGCCGGCCCGCGGCGCTGAACCGCGTGAAGCTCTCGGGACTGGTCGGCGCAGGCCTGGATCCCTGCGCGGCACTTCATCTCCGCATCGCCCTCGCGCCCGGGGAGACCAAGAGCCTGGTGTTCCTCCTGGGACAGGGGCGCTCGGCGGACGAAGCCCGGGACCTGATCCGCCGGCACGCTTCGCCTGAGGCCGCCCAGGCCGGGCTCCGCGAAGTCCGCGAGCGGTGGGAAGAGATCCTGGGCGCCGTGGAAATCCACACGCCGGACGACTCGATCGATCTAATTGCCAACCGCTGGCTCCTTTATCAGGCGATTTCCGCGCGTCTGTGGGCGAGAACCGGGTACTTCCAGCCCGGAGGAGCCTTCGGATTCCGGGATCAACTTCAGGACGTGATGGCGCTGGGGCTGACCCGGCCGGATCTCTTCCGGACCCATCTGCTCCGCGCGGCGGCCCGCCAATTCGTGGAGGGCGACGTCCAGCACTGGTGGCACCCTCCCGCCGGCCGCGGCACCCGCACCCGCTGCTCCGACGATCTTCTCTGGCTCCCGTATACCGTCGCCGAGTACGTCGAGACCACGGGGGACGAGGCGATCCTCGGCGAATCGGTCCCCTACCTCGAAGCCCCGCTCCTGGAACCGGACCAGACCGAGAACTATCTGCTGCCCAAGGTGTCCGCCCAGGCCGGGACCCTTTACGAGCATTGCCTTCGCGCGATCGACAAGGGAAACACCTCGGGATCACATGGTCTGCCGCTGTTCGGCAGCGGCGACTGGAACGACGGGATGAATTTCGTCGGGGCCAAGGGCAAGGGGGAGAGCGTCTGGGTCGGTTGGTTCCTCTACTCGGTGCTCCTACGCTTCGCCCCAATCTGCGAGCGAAACAAAGATCCGGACCGGGCCGCGCGCTTCAGGGCCGACGCGGCCAGGCTCGCCGACAAGCTCGATTTGGCCTGGGATGGAGACTGGTACCGCCGCGGCTATTTCGACGACGGCTCCCCGCTGGGGTCGGCGACGAATCCCGAAGGCCGCATCGATTCGATCGTCCAGTCCTGGGCGGTGCTCTCCGGAGCGGGGCCCGCCAGCCGAACGGACCGGGCAATGGACTCCGTGCGCGCCCAGCTCATCCAGAGAGACAACCAGCTGAGCCTGCTCCTGGCGCCACCCTACAACTTCAAGGGGCTCAATCCGGGCTACATCCAGGGCTACGTTC
>DATGFI010000365.1:0-2883 GCA_035309205.1 Planctomycetota bacterium
TCGTTGTGAGCGTTGAAGAAGAAGCTGATGCGTCGGCCCAGAAGATCGGGGTCGATGCCCCGCTTCAAGGCCGCCTCCATGTAGGCGATGCCGTTGGCGAGCGTGAAGCCCAGCTCCTGCGCGGCCGTCGAACCCGCCTCACGGATGTGGTAGCCCGAAACGCTGATGAAATTCCATTGCGGGAGATGCCGACAGGCATGCTCCATCACGTCCACCGCGATCTTCAACGACGGCTTGGGCGGAAACAAATAGCATCCACGGGCGACGAATTCCTTGAGCACGTCGTTCTGCACCGTGCCGTTCAGGGTCGTCGCGGGCACCCCCCGGCGCTCCGCCGTCGCCACGTGCAGCGCCAGGAGGACGATCGCGGTTGCGTTGATCGTCATCGAGACGGAAACTTGGCCCAGCGGAATGTCCGCGAAGAGCGCGTCCATATCGGCCAGGCATGCGATCGAGACTCCGGATTTCCCGACTTCCCCCCTGGCCATGGCGTGATCCGGGTCGAAGCCCATCTGCGTCGGGAGGTCGAAGGCGACGGAGAGCCCGGTCTGGCCGCGCTCCAGAAGGTAGCGATATCGCCGGTTGGTGTCCTCGGCGGTGGCGTAGCCCGCATACTGGCGAAAGGTCCAGGGCCGGTCCACATACATCCGGGGATAGATCCCCCGAGTGAACGGGAATTGACCGGGCGAAGAGTCATCCATGTTGGGGGGATTATAGCAGAGATGCGGGCCCGTTAAAACTTGATCAGCTCGCGGGCCTTCGCCTGCCACTCGGGGTTCTTGTAGACTGCCATCGCAAGGCCGCCGAGGATCAGAAGGATGAGGATCGTTTTCCAGGGAATTCCGAAAGATCTTCCCGGCGCTTTCGTGGTGCCCTTGGGAACGGCCAGCTGTTCCTTGCGCTTGAACTGGCTTCCCTGGCCGCAATAAACGCATTTCGCGCCGGAGGCCAGCGGCCGACCGCAGGACGGACAGGTCATCGGCATGAGATCATTTTATCCTACGACAAAGAGGGATTGACCTTTTTCCACCGCCTGGCCGGGCTGGACCTCGACCGACTTGATCGTACCGTCCCGCGGCGAGGATATCTCGTTCTCGAGTTTCATCGCATCCAGGCAGAGCACCGGCTGATCCCTCTTGACGGGGTCTCCCGTCTTCAGGAGCACCTTCGTGATGAGGCCTGGGATGGGCGCCTTGACCTGGGCCGTCGGGTTGACGGCCGGACCACCGCCGACCACCCGGGAGAGAAGCTCCGTTTTGGGGTCACGGACCACCACCTCGTACTCGATCCCCTCGATATGCAGATTGTAAACGCCGTCGGTGCGGTCCCAGCCGAAATCCAGACGCCGGTTGCCCAGGAAGGCGGTGCGGATCGACCACTTTGCATCATCGAAGGCAAGGATGATCTCCTTGCCGTTGCACCGGACAATGAGCTTGTCCCGATCGGGCTGAATGTCCAGCTCGAAATTGTGGCCGTTGGAGTGGGAGAAGAACTTCATCGGAGACGAGGCCCGACCCGAGAAGCGGGTCCGAAGCTGAGGCTTCGGACTGCGGAAGGCCGGAACCTCCCCACCGCCGTTCCCATCCCTACGCTGCCCCTCCTCACAGGTCCTCCCGGTAGGCCATCTTCCAGGGAGAGATCGGCCTGGGGCTGGCGTACTTTGGGGTCATCTGCTCGCGTCTGAGGAACTCCAGCGCTGCCGCGAGGATCGCCGCTTCTTCGTGGTGCTCCTCCTTCACATCCTTGAAATCGAATTCCTGGTCCACGAAGTGCGTGTGAATCTTTCCGGCGCGGAACTTCCGGTTCTGGAAGAGCTGAATCTGGAAGGGAATCGTGGTCTGGACACCGACGACCTTGAACTCGCGCAGGGAGCGCAGCATCCGCTCGACCGCCGTCGGCCGGTCCTCGGCCCACACGATCAGCTTGGCGACGAGGGAGTCATAGAAGACCGTCACCTGCGAGCGGATGCGAAGGTCGCTGTCGACCCTCACGAAGGGGCCGGCGGGGAAGCGGACGGCGGCGACCTCGCCCGTGGCGGGGGCGAAGCCGCTGAAGGGATCCTCGGCGCAGATCCGGGTCTCGATCGCGTGGCCGCGGCGGCGGACCTCGTCCTGCTTGAGCGGCAGGCGGTCTCCTGCGGCGATTTGGATCTGCATCTGGACCAGATCCAGGCCCGTGACCATCTCGGTAACCGGATGCTCGACCTGAAGCCTCGAGTTGACCTCGAGGAAGAAGAAGTTGCCCTTGTCGTCCAGGAGGAATTCGCAGGTCCCGGCGTTTTCGTAGCCGACGCTCCTCACGATACGCTTGGCCGTCTCTCCCATCTTCTCGCGGAGGCGGTCGTCCACGGCGACTGAGGGGCTTTCCTCGACGAGCTTCTGATGGCGACGCTGGACCGAGCATTCCCGCTCGCCGAGATGGAGGACGTTGCCCTTGCGGTCGCCGAACACCTGGATCTCGACGTGGCGGGGCTTGGAGATGTATTTCTCGACGAAGACGGTGCTGTTCCCGAAGGCGTGGCCGGCCTCGCTCGACGCTTCCCGCAGCGCCTTGGCGGCTTCCTTTTCCTGGCGGACGACGCGGAGGCCCTTGCCTCCTCCGCCGCCCGCCGCTTTCAAGAGGAGGGGATAGCCGTGATCCCGGCCGAAGTCCAGAACCTGCTTCTCATCGACCTGGCCCGAGATGCCGGGGACGACGGGAAGGCCCAGCTTCTGGGCTGTCTTTCGAGCAGCGATCTTGTTGCCCACGGCGCGCATCGTGGCCGCCGAGGGGCCGATAAACTTGATCTTTGCTTTGCGGCAGGCGTCGGAGAAGTCCGCGTTCTCGGACAGAAACCCATACCCCGGATGGATGGCTTGGGCACCGGAGCGGCGGGCGACGTCG
>DATGFI010000366.1:0-3511 GCA_035309205.1 Planctomycetota bacterium
TCCGATGTTCTTTGGATAACCAGCGAGAGTCGACGACTCTGATCCTCCTTCCAGGTCCTTGGACCGGCCGTTCACTTTAGACTCGCCAGATCGCCGGCTCTCCGGGACCCGCCCTTTTCAGTTTTCGAGGTGATTATGGGTCAGGATCTTGCGAACCGTCTCCTCGGCGTGATCGACAAGGCGCTGGACAAGAAAGCCTACCAGGAGCTGCACTGGGAGGGCACGTTCGAGGACTATCTCAAGATCATCGCCGAGCATCCCCGCGCCGTGCGCAACGCCTTCCAACGCGTCTACGACATGATCCTGTCGTACGGCTCGGAGAACTACAGCGAGAACCGCGAGACGCGGCTCCGCTACAACTTCTTCAAGGACCCCATGGGCCTCGGGAAGGACGCCATCTTCGGCCTCGAAGACTCGCTGACGCACCTGGTGAACGCGATCAAGTCCGCCGCCCACGGCTACGGGACCGAGCGCCGCATCCTCCTCCTTCACGGACCCGTCGGGAGCTCGAAGTCCACCATCGCGCGTCTCATCAAGAAGGGCCTGGAGGTCTACTCCCGCGCGCGGGAGGGCGCCCTCTACAGCTTCGCCTGGAAGGACGGCGAGGAGTGGATCGACTGCCCCATGCACGAGGAGCCGCTGCGCCTCCTGCCGATGGACGCACGCGACCAGATCCTGAAGGAGATCAACCGCAGCTTCGACGGCGGCTACCCCCTCAAGGTCGAGGGCGAGCTGTGCCCGTCCTGCCGCCGGAATTTCGCCGACCTGATGGCGACCCACAAGGGCGACTGGCGCGAGGTGATCAAGAACATCAAGGTCCGCCGTCTGGTGCTTTCCGAGAAGGACCGCGTCGGCATCGGCACCTTCCAGCCCAAGGACGAGAAGAACCAGGATTCCACCGAGCTGACGGGCGACATCAACTACCGGAAGATCGCGGAGTACGGGAGCGACTCGGATCCGCGCGCCTTCAACTTCGACGGCGAATTCAATGTCGCCAACCGCGGCGTGATCGAGTTCATCGAGGTGCTCAAGCTAGACGTCGCGTTCCTGTACGACCTCCTGGGGGCCTCGCAGGAGCACGCGATCAAGCCCAAGAAGTTCGCGCAGACGGACATCGACGAGCTGATCATCGGCCACACCAACGAGCCGGAGTACAAGCGGCTCCAGAACAACGAGCTGATGGAAGCCTTCCGCGACCGCACCCTCAAGATCGACATCCCCTACAACATGCGGCTCGACAACGAGGTGAAGATCTACCAGCGCGACTACAACCCGGAGCGCATCCGGGGGAAGCACATCGCGCCGCATACCCATGAGATCGCGGCGATGTGGGCGGTCCTGACGCGCCTGGAGGAGCCCAAGAAGGCGAACCTCACGCTCATGCAGAAGCTGAAGCTGTACAACGGGAAGACCCTCCCGGGCTACACCGAGGACAACATCAAGGAGCTGCGCGACGAGACCCATCGCGAGGGCATGGAAGGCATCTCGCCCCGCTACATCCAGGACAAGATCTCCAACGCCCTCGTCAAGGTGGATGAGGGCGGCTGCGTCAACCCCTTCATGGTGCTGAACGAGCTCGAGGAAGGGCTCCTGCACCACTCGCTCATCTCGAGCGAGGACCAGAAGAAGCGCTTCAAGGAGCTTCTGGCGGACGTGAAAGGGGAGTACGAGGACATCGTGAAGAACGAGGTCCAGCGCGCGATCTGCGCCGACGAGGAGGCCATCAACCGCCTCTTCATGAACTACATCGACAACGTCAAGGCCTACACCCAGCGGCAGAAGGTGAAGAACAAGTACACGGGCCAGGACGAGGAGCCCGACGAGCGGCTCATGAGGTCGATCGAGGAGAAGATCGACATCCCCGAGAGCCGCAAGGACGACTTCCGCCGGGAGATCATGAACTACATCGGGGCGCTGGCGGTCGAGGGGAAGAAGTTCAACTACCGGTCCAACGAGCGGCTCCAGAAGGCCCTCGAGCTCAAGCTCTTCGAGGACCAGAAGGACACGATCAAGCTGACGAGCCTGGTCGCCGGCATCCCGGACAAGGCCACCCAGGAGAAGATCGACATCGTCAAGAGCCGCCTGGTGAAGGGCTACGGCTATTGCGACACCTGCTCGTACGACGTCCTATCGTTTGTCGCGAGCATCTTCGCGAGGGGGTCCTCGAAGGAATAGAGATGGATCGCACCAATACCTACATCAAGAAGATCGAGAAGGATCATGCCCGCTTCCGGGAGATCATCCGGGGGCAGATCCGGAAGGATCGTCGGAAGTACATCTCCAACGGGGAGATGATCGGCCGACAGGGGAAGTACACGGTGTCGATCCCGCTCCCCCAGCTGCGCCTCCCCACGTTCCGCTACGGCCAGAACGACCGCTCGGGCGTCGGCCAGGGCCCCGGCGACGTCGGCACCCCGATCGCGGCCGGCGACCCCGCGGAAGGGGGCCCCGGCGGCGGCGACGCGCCGGGCCAGCACATCCTGGAGGTCGAGCTTACGGTCGCGGAACTGGCCCAGATCCTGGGCGAGGAGCTCGCGCTCCCGCTCATCAAGCCGAAGGATCGCAGCTCGATCCTGGTCGAGCACGACAAGTACACCGGGATCGCCCGCGTCGGGCCGGAAAGCCTGCGGCATTTCAAGCGGACCTACCGGGAGGCGCTCAAGCGCGCGGTGGCGACGGGCACCTACGATCCGGAGAATCCCGTCATCATCCCGTTCAAGGAGGACAAGCGGTACCGGTCGTGGAAGGTCCGGGAGATGCCCCAGAACGCGGCCGTCATCATCTACATGATGGACGTTTCGGGCTCGATGGGCGACGAGCAGAAGGAGATCGTCCGGACGGAGGCCTTCTGGATCGACACGTGGCTGCGCTCGCAGTACAAGAAGCTCGAGACGCGCTACATCATCCACGACGCCGCCGCGAAGGAGGTCGACCGCGAGACCTTCTACCACCTCAAGGAGTCGGGGGGGACGAAGATTTCGACCGCGTACCAGCTGTGCTCGGAGCTGATCCGGAAGGAGTACAACCCGGCCGAATGGAACATCTACCCCTTCCACTTTTCGGACGGCGACAACTGGGGCAGCGAGGACACGAAGCGCTGCATGGAACTCCTGAGCGACGACCTCTTCCCGCGCGTGAACGTGTTCTGCTATGGCCAGGTGAAGAGCGCCTACGGGAGCGGCCAGTTCAAGAAGGACCTGGACGACCGCTTTCCCAAGCACGGGCAGCTCCTGACGAGCGAAATCCGCGATCGCGAGGCGATTCCGGACTCGATCAAGGAGTTCCTGGGGACCGGGAAATGAGGAGGTGCCCCCGGGTCCGCGCCGGACGGCGGGGGCGGCGCCGATGAGTGAAGCCGCGAAGCGTCGGGACAGCCAGCGCAAGTCCGTGAGCCAGGCGGATCAGCTCCGCCGCGCCCAGGACGAGATCCTCAAGCACGCCCACGAGTACGGCCTGGCGCCCTTCCGGACCGTGTTTGAGCTCGTCAGCCACGACGAGATGAACGAGATCG
>DATGFI010000367.1:0-6883 GCA_035309205.1 Planctomycetota bacterium
AGCATGATGTTCATGATGCCGATGCCCCCGACCAGGAGGGAGATGGAGGCGATGGAGGAGAGCAGGGCGGTGAGCACCCGGGTGATGCTGCCGGCCGCTGCCGCGACCTCCGTCATCGCGATGACCTGGAAGTCGCTGTTCTCGTCGTCCCGGAGGTGGTGGCGCTGGCGGAGGAGAAAGGTGATGTCCATCATCGTGTCGGGGATCGCGGGGGTGGTGGAGGCGGTGACCAGGAGGAGATCGATATTCCGGAACGCGGACCCCTGGAGGACGTTCTTGACCGTCGTCCAGGGGAGGACGACCAGGTCGTCCTGATCCTGGCCCATCGCGCTCGTCCCCTTGGACGACAGGACGCCGATGACCCGGAAGGACATGTTCTTGATCCGGACCGAGTGGCCCAGGGGAGAGCTTCCCTGGAAGAGAGTCCGCGCGACCGTCATGCCTAGCACGCAGACCCGGGCGGAGGACAGGACCGCGCCTTCGTCGAAGAATTCCCCCTCCTCGAGCGGCCAGTCGCGCACATCGTTGAAGCCCGCTCCGGATCCGAAGATGCTGATGGGCACCCAGTTCTGACTCTCGAAGACGATCTGAGCGCGCGTGCGGATGACGGGGCTGGCGACCGAGACGGTGGGGATCTCCCGGGCGATCGCGACCGCATCCTCGGGCGTCAGGGTCACGGTGCTTCCCATTCCGACGGACAAGCCTCCGGTCGAGGCCGCTCCCGGAAAGACGATGATCAGGTTATGCCCCATCGAACTGATCTGGGTTTCGATCATGCTGGTCGCGCTCTGGCCGATCGAGACCAGGGCGACCACGCTCCAGATGCCGATCACGATCCCGAGCATCGTGAGCCCCGTGCGCAGGCGATGGCGTCCCAGGGAGCGGCCCGCGGTGCGGAGGGTCATGAAGGAGTCCACGTCCCAATTCTCCTGTTTCGGGCGTCGGGGCGCCCACCACCGGACGCCCTGGAGGCCTCCTTGAAGACGCCGCGGAATCGTCCTTCGAAACAGAGGAGGCTTCGCCCCCTCCGCCTAGCTCAAGAAAGGCGTCCTCTTTGACCGGAAAGGCGCCCTTAATGTTCGACGATCAAATCGTTCCCATCGGTGTTCCGGCAAGCATCCTCTGGCCTGAGAATGAAATACGTCTCAGGAGTCCCTTGCTGGTGAGAAGGGGGTAAGCCGATCGCGATCGATCTAGCCTTGCAGCACCTAGGACGGTCTGGCGATCCAGTCAATATAAACGACCCTGGCCATCGCTACGGGTTATCTTTCTCCCCCGGGGACTTGGGCTGCTGGGAAGGGCCCCTCATAGGCGCCTCTTCGAGAAGCTTACGGGTGGCGCCTGCACCGATCTCTCCTGGTAGGAAATGAAAAGGACCGATCCCCCGCGAGTCTGACGGAGCGAGCAGCAGGGAGATGCTCTTTCTGAGTTTGGCCTCCTTCTTTCAGCCGTTTCAACCGTAGGATACGAGGAACTCTAGCAGAGGAGCTCAAGATGGCAGCCTTCAGTCGTCGCACGTTCATGGTGGCGAGCGCAGCCGCAGGCATGGGTTTGGCAGCCCCTTGCCTCCGCGCGGCTCAAGGCCAGGCGGCAGCGTCCTCTCAGAGCTCCTTCAAGAAGAGGATCCGGAAGGCCTTCATCGCGAGCCCCGACGAGAACGCCTTTAAGCGCGCTCAGCAGTATGGTTTCGAGGGAATCCAGAGTTCCGGCTGGAACACCAAGCCGGACGACGCCAAACGCGCCCGGGAGCTCGCCGACAAGTACGGCATCAAGATCCAGTCTCTCATCCGGGCGTGGGTGCCGCTCGATAGCCCGAAGCCCGAAGAAGTCGAGAAGATCGTCGCCAGCATCGAAACAGCCCTCCTGGCCGCTGAAGGATTTGGGTGCACCAATATCCTCCTCGTCCCGGCGCTCAGCCCGAAGTGCGCCATTCCTCCCGCTCATGAATTCGATATCGAAATGGACGAACACGGCATCGTGAGCCGGGTCGTGAAAGGGGACAATACGAAGTACCAGCCGTACATCGAAGCGCAGAACCGGGCGACGAAGTCCTCGTGGGAGGTGATGAAGCGTCTTACCCCCATCGCGGAGAAAACCCAGGTCGCGATCGCTCTGGAAAACGTCTGGAACAACCTCTGGGTCCGTCCGGAGCTCTTCAAGAAGTTCATCGACGGCCATCAGCATCCCCTGGTGCGGTCCTTCTTCGATTGCGGCAATCACGTGAAGTACGGCATTCCTCCGGAGACCTGGATCCGGACGCTGGGCAAGTCGATCGTGGAACTGCACATCAAGGAATACCGCCTCAATCCCGACGGCCAGTCGGGGGTCTGGACCAACCTACGGGAAGAGGGCATCCAGTGGCCCGAGGTCCGGAAGGCGCTCGATGAGGTGGGGTTTGACGGCTTTGCCACGATCGAAGAGTCGGGTGCGAAGCCGAACTTGCCTCTGGAAGAGCAGGCGCGGCGCTGCGATCTGATCCTCGCGGGAAAGTGAGCGTCAGGCGCTCTCGGCAGAATGCGCCCCCTGTGGCGCTTCAAGACCTCCGATAGAGATCAGAGGCGCAGCCATACGCCTCGGGGGAGGGGCGATCGCCTGAAGCGTCCAGGGGATGGAGCGAAGGCCGCCCTTGAAAGCGGGTTGGGTCTTGGCGAAGACGAACGACCAAGATGCCTCCCTCATCGCGGCATTTAGTCCTTACACGGATCTCCAGCGACCTTCCCGCCGCCATCGACCGGCGCACCTCCGATGGGACCGCCGCGGAGAGACGCGTTGACGAACCAGATGCGGCGGTTCATCGCCTTGTGGTCCGGCGTGTCGTTTGGGACGGTGGGCTTGGAACTCCCGAAACCGACGGGGATGAGCCGATCGCACTTGATTCCCGCCGCGATGAACCAGCGCGCGACGGACAACGCGCGCCTTTCGGAGAGCCTCCGGTTGTCAGCGGGATTGCCATCGTTGTCCATGTGCCCCTCGATCCGGAGGAGCGTGATCTCCGGCTTCGCATCGAGATAATCGTGTACGACCTCGAGGAAGTCGTCGCTCACGGGACTCAGCCGATCGCTGTTGGTCTCGAACACGATCGGTCCGGGAAGTATCAGCCTTTGCCCGTCGAGCTCGAATTCGGTAGTCCGCTTGCGCGGACGTCGGGGGGGAGGCGGGGGCGGCACGTCGGGCTTCGCGACGCTCAGCGCCGGCTGTGCCGGCTCGCCCGATGTCGAGGGGGCCCCGCACGCCGATAGGGCGGCGCCGAGCGTGGCGGCGATCATGAGGGCGGCCCATCGATTCCACTTGGTGCGTCGAGTCATGTTCCCCTCAAGAATCTTTTCCCCTGGACGTTCTTCCGAGGGACTCGGGCCCGTGCCGAGCCTCCGTCATGGGACGAGTCTATCACGTGGGGATGGGCTGCGGATTTGAAACCCTCAAGGGACCGGAAGCCGGTTCCAGGCGTTCGGGTCAGTGAGGACGCCCGAAGCGCGAGCCGTTAGGTTCGCGAGGATCCGGAGTGAGCCCTCCTCGTTTCGGGACCGCCATCGAGCTCTGTCATGGACTCGAAAGCGATACGTGGTCCAGAGTCGACGTCGTGACGGCGGCGTTGTTGTGGGCGGTCACGGCCAGACCCACCCAGACCGTCGTCGCCATCGGGATGTTCACCGAGTCCACGACGGTCCAGTTCGAGCCATCCGCGGAAACCGACCCTGTGAACGTCGCTCCGGATCGGGAGATTCTCACCCAGTAGGGCGCCGAGACGAAGGGGCCCGGCGTATGGGTGCTTCCTCCTCCCGACGCGGTCCGGCGCTGGAAGGCTGAACCGTTCCCGGGGGTGATGACCGTCATCGCCTGGGTGGATCCGGCGGACAGGGTTTCGCGGATCATGACCCCGGCCTTCGCCCAGGGATCGGTGTCCCCCAGGGTCATCACGCGCGCCACGAGGGTGCCATCGCCGCTCAGCGGCTGATAGACGAAATGGAAGGAATCCGCGGTATCCCAGATGTCGCTGCCGGAGGCGAGGATCGTGAACGTGCCGGTCGATCCGTCATAGCTGGCCGACCCGGCAGTGCCGACGCTTCCTACATCCGCTTGCGCCCACGGCGCGGGAAGGGGGCCCTGGGCTGCCGAGGGGATGATCTCAATCCCGCTCGATTTGGGCCAGTCGACGGAGCCCTGGATATAGGCGATCGTGATCTGCCCGCTCGCGTCCGCCTGGGCGGGAAACTCCTTCACGATCGCGCGGAAGGACGCTCCCGCGGCTCCGACGATATCGAAGTTGGAGAGGACCGTCGTGCCGTTGATCGCGACACTAAAAACCCGCTGGCCGGCTTGGGACCACCAGATTTCGGCAAAGTGCAGCCGAACCGTGAAGCTGGCTCCCGCCGTCAGGCCCGGGACCACGTACGTGAAGGCGCCCCAGCGCTCGGACTGATAGACCCCTTGGGGGGCAGGGTTCGGGACCGCGCTCGTATCCACCGTCTGAGTCGTCGTGTAGGACTGCCCACCCGAGACGTCGGTGTCGGCCACGAAGTTTCCGAATGCTCCTCCCCCTGAATCGATGGCCAGTGAAGGCGGCGGCGCCTGGATTCCCGAGGGGATGATTTCAATCCCGCTCGACTTGGGCCAGTCGACGGAGCCCTGGAGATAGGCGATCGTGATCTGCCCGCTCGGATCCGCCTGCGCCGTGAATTCCTTCACGATCGCCCGGAAGGCCGCTCCCGCGGCTCCGACGATGTCGAAGTTGGAGAGGACCGTCGTGCCGTTGATCGCGACGCTAAAGACCCGCTGGCCTGCCTGGGACCACCAGATTTCGGCAAAGTGAAGCCGGACCGTATAGGTGGCTCCCGCCGCAAGGCCCGGGACCACGTACGTGAAGGCGCCCGCGCGCTCCGACTGATAGACCCCCTGCGGGGCAGGGTCCGGGACGGCGCTCGTGTCCACCGACTGAGTCGTCGAATAGGAGTAACCCCCCGAAACATCCGTGTCCGCCACGAAACTCCCCACCGGGCCGCCGCCGGAATTGATCGCGATCGCCTGCGTCAGTCCATAAACGGCGAGCCCCGTGACGGTGCCGACATAGACTCTTCCGGCGGCGACCGTGGGAACGGTGAATTTGACGCCCGCTCCGGGAGCGTCGTTCGGTTGTTGATTGGAGTTGTAAAGCTCGTTCGCGAGATTCGAAGCATCAAAGGCGTGGAGCACGGCCGGACTCACTCCGTTCTCGACCGCCCAGACGATCCCGTTCGAAGCGCCGTTCGAGGAAATCGAAGGGGTCGATCCCGGCCAGGTCCAGGTGGCGTTCGATTGCGATACCGGAGAGGGGGAAAGCGCGCCCCCGGAAAGGGAATACGCGACGAGGGCCCCGTCGATGCCTTTGTAGTACAGCATTCCGTTGAAGTAGGCCGGGGTGCTGAAGACTCCCGAAAGGGCTCCCGGAAGCTCCTGCACTACGTTGTCAGACCCGCTCTGGAATTGTCCCAGATTATCGCGGTCCACGAGGTAGATCCTTCCTTCCTTGCCGGCCCCGACCATGACGTGAGGATGAGCGCCGGACTGATCGGGGAGAAGGACGACGCCTCCCGCCCCCAGATCGAGATCGCCGTCGCTCAAGGCCTGCTGGTTGAAGGGGGTGAAATAGTCCGAAAAGGAAAGTCCTCCTCCCGAAGTGGACAGCCTGATAAAGCTGTCACCGTAGTCGGAGCCCGCCTGAAACGTGCCGTTGCCCGTGATGAAGAAGATCTGCCCTCCCGAGTCCGCGGCCGGTCCTCCTCCGGACATCCAGATCCCTCCCAGACCGCCGTTGGGAGTCGTGCAATACACTCCCTTTTGGGCGAGGGATAGGGCGTCGTAGCCGATCACCCAGCCGTGGTAGGGACCGTTATCGCCATGGGAGGCCCAGGAGATGTAGACCACGCCTCCGGCCAGGAGAAGCCCGGTGCGCTGGTTCTGCCGGAGAGGATCAAAAGGCACGTTCCCGTTCCCGTCGTTGCCGTCCCCGGTCCCGGGGACGGAGGCCTGGATCAGGACGGGTCCGCCGAACTTTTCCTGACCGCTGCCCAAGTCCAGCGCGTGAAGGCGCTGGAGGTAAGAACCGTTCTCTTTGGTCTTGGCCACGACGTAGAACGTCCCCGTTCCCGGATCGATCACGGGAGTTCCGGTGATTCCGATCTCCGGAACGATGTCCGTCGAGGCGACGTCGCTGCTCGGGACCGAAGGCCCCAGGTTCACGCTCCAGAGGGGATTGGCATTGGCTCCGGCATTCGAATCGGCGTCGAACGCGTAGACGCTGTTGTGCTCGGTCGCGACGAAGATCACGTTGTGGGTTCCGTTGCCCGTGATCGGAACATTCGATTTGTAGAGGGGTTGGGCATAGACGTACCCGTCTACTCCGTAGCTGAAGAGCTTTCCGAACGTCGCGGGGTTGACATTCTGAGGGGAGAGCTTCGTCTCGTTCGGATACTGCCCGGTTCGGGCGGCATCGTTGTGATAGGTGAGGACGTCCTGGGCCGCCAGGCGAAGCGGGAAGGCCACGACAAAGCCGAAGACTCCGAAGAAGGCCATCGCCGCCAAGGATCCTGGCGTCCAGCGGCAGGCATGAAGGGAACGGCTGGAGCGATCCATGGAGCCTCCCGAGTACTTTTGGGGAAATCGGCCCGCCCGTCCCGAATCTGGATTCGGTCGCCCGACCGCTCAACATGTGACATCCGGGAGAGCGGCTGGGAATGAAAACCAGATTAGATGCTTTAGGCCTCCTAAGGAGTGCCTTCCGAGGTCGGTCCGTTACGGCCCGGCGAAGAAAAAACTCTCGGACCTCCTCCCCGGAAGTCCTCGGTCGTCCGGAGTTGAGGGGATTCCTGGGGAAGCTCGTTAGCGTCGGACCGACCCCACCCTTGAA
>DATGFI010000368.1:0-3795 GCA_035309205.1 Planctomycetota bacterium
GGTGCTGCCCAAGGAGCACTATGAAACCTGGGCGGACCTGCCGCCGGATCTCGCGGCCGACTTGGCCCGGACGACGCAGAAGATCGCGATTGGCGTGAAGAAGGCGGCGGGCGCGGAGGGCTTCAACCTGCTGATGAACAACCACCGCTGCTCGGGCCAGGCGATCTTCCACGCGCATTTTCACATCATCCCGCGCAAGACGAACGATGGAAAGTCGTTCGAATGGAAGACCAAGCCTTACGACGCGGGGCAGCTGGACAAGGCGGCCGACGCCGTCCGGGCGGCACTGAAGTAGGAGGTCCTCCGGTCGAGCCCGGAGGATCGCGGACGATCCTCCCGGGGCTCCCGTCCCAGCCCGGGCATCATTTCTTCAGGAACGAGACCACGATGGTCGTCAGGGCCCCGGAGGCCTCTCCGTCGATGCGCACCTCGGATCGGGCCTGACCGCCGGGAATCTGATCCGACAGCCATACTTTGAGGGTCATCCGCCGGGGACCCGCTTCGGCGGTGCGCTCGATCCAGCGACAGGCGATCTCCCGGCCGGCAATAACGAGGAGTTCCTCGCCTTTCTTCACGGCGGGGGCCTCCGGCGATGCCGACGTGGAAACGCAGTTCGTTTCCCGCATTTCCCAGCCGGCGTCGGCGTTGGATTCGGAGCCGCCGGCGAACTCCTCCGGAGCCGGCGGGGGCTGGACCGCCGGGATTCTGATTTCCTGGAGAACCTCCGTCGGGGGGAACTCGGTCGGGCCCCCCACGACGCGGTTTCGGACAACCATGTCGACGGTGGCCCCGTCGGCGTCGAGTGCGGCAAGCGTGAGGGAGGTGCTCGAGATCATCGTCAGTCCGGGGGCGATCTCCCGCCGATCTTCGGTGGTGACGGTGGACCCGAGGCCGCAATTCGACCAGGAGCGGTAGAGGTTTTCGGATTCGGGACTTTCTGGGAGCATTCGCTGGGGATTATATCGCCCGCGCCGGGTCTACTTCCTGAATTGGGCCAGCGCGGACTTGGCGTCATCCGCGAAGCGCAGGATCTTGGACAGGCCCAGGATGTTGAAGACGTCCTGGATCTCCGGCGGCGTCGCCGCAAAGACCAGGTCGCCGTTGTTCTTCATCGCGGTGTCGAGCGAACTGATGAAGCAGCCGAAGCCGGCGGAGGAGATGTATTTGCAGTGCTTCAGATTGACGACGATCTTATATACCTTCTTTGCGAAGATGGACTCGATCGCGGTCTCGACCTTGGCGAAATTCGACCAGTCCAGCGAGCCGTCGATGCGAAGCTCGTGGACGCCGGGCGCCAGCTCGTTCGTGTCGACCTTGATGTGGTCCATTCCGCTGTCGGCCATCGTGCGTCCTATTTCTTCTTTGAACGCGGGGCGGCTTTCCGGGCTTCGCGGCCGCCGCCCTTCAGCAGCGTGTTCAATGCCTCCAGAAGCGCCTCCTTCTTGAAAGGCTTCAGGAGGAATTCCGCCCGGCCGTCATAGTTTTCCAGGAAGAGCTCGGCCATTTCGACCTTGCTGGACATGAACAGGATTGGCATCGATTCGGTGTTCTTGAGCTTCTTGAGCTTTCCCGCCACTTCGTAGCCGCTGTCGCCGACGAGGACGATGTCCAGCACTGCGACGTCGAAGGGCCTTTTCCGGGCAGCAGCCAAGGCCTTTTCGCCGCCGTCGACGGCCTCGACTTCGTAGCCTCCCTGCTCGAGGAAGTACTTCACGATGTCCAGAATGCGGGGCTCATCATCAACTACGAGCACGCGCCGCGCGGGCATCGGAGCGAGTATAGCCCCAGGTGGAGTGTTTTCAAGAAAAAAGGAGAACCTCGCCGGGAGGGAGTGCCGAGTGCGAGGCGCCGGTCGTCGCGGACGAACATTCTTGATCCGGCCCCCGGGGAGGTCCACTCAGCCCGGCAGGGAAGGCTCAGGAGGGCAGGCCGTCGCCCAATTCGACGACGAAGAGCTGCTCCATCTGTTCCTTGAGAGTCTCGAGCTCCGCATCGGCGATTACCGGGTCGGGAATCTCGACCGCCTCGCCGTCCCAGCTCTTCTCGATCCGGAGCTTGCCGTTCTTCGAGCCGGCCAGGCGGATGCGGCGCTTCCGCGCGAGCAAGAGCGCCGTCAGGTAGGTCACCTTGTGGCGGGATGGATCTTCCGAGGGCTTCTCGAGGAGCTTCTTGAAGAATTCCTGCATGGCGTTGATGTCCTCCAGGCGCTTCACTTCGCGCCGGGGCATCTGGGTCTTCCAGAAGGAGAAGAGTTCGGGCTTCTGCTCCCAGCAGGGGATGCAGACGTCCCTCCGGGTGAATTTGCCCTCGACCTCCGCAATACCGGAGTACAGGACTTCTTCGGATCGGAATTCGCGCTGACAAACGCTGCACGAGCGGCCGCGCTTGGAGATCTTCCACTCCTCGGCCTGGGGCGTGTTGTTCATGGTTGTGATCATCGCGTGGGTTTCCCCGCCAGTCTCACATGTCCCGTTCCCAAGACGCCTTCTATATCGGCAAAAAAGCGCTCGGAAGGAGAGACAAAATGCTCATTGGCGGTCTTTACGAGCACTTTTCTCCCCCCGGGGACCTCCACCTCGAAGAAGACCGGGCAAGGGCCCGGATGGGACTTCATGACATCCTGGACCTGCCGGATCAGGTCCTCCTCCAGACCGGCGCTGGAGACGGCCAGGCGGACGCTGCCGGCCAGCATCTCCCGGGCCTTCTCCATCGGGGTGACCATGGAAACCCTCAACGTCGGCGTGTCGTCGCGGAAGCCGATGCGGCCGGCGCAGAAGACGATCGCATCGTTCAGGAGGTGCTCGCGGTTTTTCTCGAAATCGCCCGCGAAGCAGACGGCTTCGGTCGAGCCCGTCAAGTCGGCGAACTTGAACATGACGTATTTCTGACCGGCGTTCTTGCCCGTCTTGGTGATCATCGCTTTCAGGCCCGTGATCATGCCCCCGATCGTCACCTCCGCCCCGTCCTGAAGGTCGGCCATGTGGTCGACCGTCGCCGTCGACAGGGTCCGCAGGATCTCCTCGTAGCGAAGAAGAGGGTTGGAGGTGACGTAGCAGCCCAGGACCTCGCGTTCAAAGACCAGCAGCGATTCCTGCGGCCAGGGCGGGATGTCCGGAAGCGCAGTGTTGCCATTGCCGCCGCCCGTCGTGTCGAAGATCGACAGCTGACCGGCGCGGCGGTCAGCCTGTTTCACGCCGGCGACGCGCAGGGCCTCCTCGAGCGCCTCCATGACCTGGGCCCGGTGGCCGCCCGTCGAATCGAAGGCCCCGCAGCGCACCAGCTGCTCGACGACTTTCCGATCGACGTACTTGGAGTCGATCCGCTCGCAGAACTGGTAGACGGATTCGAAGGGGCCGCCCTTGGAACGCGCCTCGACAATGGACTGGATGGCCTTCTCCCCGGCCCCCTTCACGGCGCCCAGGCCGAAGCGGATCTTCTTGTCGGTGACGGTGAAGTCGAGGTCGCTGGAGTTGATGTCCGGAGGCAGCACCTCGATGCCCAACTGCCGGCACTCCTCGATGTAGGAGGCCAGCTTGTCCGTGTCGCCCATCGCGACGGACATGCCGGCAGCCATGTACTCGACCGGCCATTTCGCCTTCAAGTAGGCAGTCTGGTAGGAGATGATGCCGTAGGCGGCGGAGTGGGAGTTGTGCACGATGAGGCCGTCCGCGACGAAGTTATGGTCGCCCTCGACCGTGAGGTCGTAGGTGTCGACTACCCCCTTGGACTCAATGGTGAGGACGCGATCCCAGAATATGTCCGAGTCGGCCGCCTCCCTCAATCTGCGGGAGCCGA
>DATGFI010000369.1:0-2049 GCA_035309205.1 Planctomycetota bacterium
TGAGTTCAGGCTTGCTCCCCACCTTGGGTTCCGGCTTGGATTCGGGCTTGGGGTCCGCCTTGGGAAGAGGAAGCGCCGCGGCGATCCCGGTCGCCGGCGCCTTCCAGGAGCGGTAGAGCCACCACGAGCCGGCCGTGACTCCTCCCAGAAGAACGAACAGGACGACGAATATCGGCCAGATGCGCGAAGGCTGGGAGACAGGAACCACGGACTTCGATGCCGGCGCCTCCGCCTGGACCGCCGCGGAATCCATCCTGAGCAGGACCCGCTTGAGCGCGTCGGAGACCGCGGCCGCCGTCTGGTAGCGGTCTTCCTTCTTCTTCGACATCGACTTCAAGATGATCGCCTCGAGCTCGGCGGAGATCTCCGGGTTCTTCGATCGCGGCGGCGGAGGCTCCTCGTTGACGACCTTCTGAAGCAGCTGGAGCGTCGTTTGGGCGGTGAACGGATAAACGCCGCAGAACACCGCGTACATCGTCGCACCCAGCGAATAGACGTCGCTCCACGCTCCGATCTGATCGGTCAGGCCTTCCACCTGCTCGGGGGGCATGAACGCGGGCGTGCCCATGACGGCGCCGGTCACGGAGAGGTTGTTGTCGCCGTCGAGCGACTTGGCCAGGCCGAAATCCATGACGTAGGGCCAGTTTTCCCTCGTGAGCATGATGTTGGCGGGCTTGATGTCGCGGTGGACGATGCCGCCCTTGTGGGCGGCGTCGAGGCCCTGCGCGACCTTGACGAAGATGTCGACGCGATCGCGCATCGACAGCTTCGCGCTGCCCAGCGTGCTGCCGTCGATGTACTCCATCGCGAGGAAATGGCAGGCGCCCTCGCCGGGCTGGCGCGACGGGGCCTCGCCGACCTCGTGGACGGGAGCGATGTTGGGATGTGTCAGGCGCGCAGCCATCTTCGCCTCGCGTTTGAAGCGGAGGACGCCCTCCTGGGACTGGCCCAGGAGGAACTTGATCGCGGCCCAGCGCGAAAGCTTCCGGTCCCACGCCTTCCACACCTCTCCCATGCCTCCCTTTCCGAGGACCTTGGCGAGGATGTACTGGTTGATCTGCCGAGTCGGATCCTGGACGAAGGGCCGGACTTCTTCGGGGTATTCCTCGAGCGAAGCGCTGGCGATGATCGTCGCCTGCGCTTCTTCGGGAGGAAGCGGCTCCTTTTTCGTCTCGACCCAGGAGCTCGGCGCCTTGATCGTGCCCTGGGTGGGCTTGGAGGGCTTGCCGGGGTCGGGGTCCCTGATGGTGTCGCTCATGGCCCTACTTCCTCTTCTCCCTCTTCAGGCCGCGCCGGGCGATGTAGCCGAACATCATCGTCGCGGCCAGGGATCCGATAAAGCACCAGATCACGGGAAACGGGCGGCCGTCGACCGACAGATGAATCCATTCCGGCAGGTGGAACCATCCATAGACGGCGCGTCCCAGGATGGCCCCCACGAAGCCGATCAGGATGGAGACGAACAAACCCCCGATCTTGAAACCAAGAATCCGCTGCGACAGGACCCCCAGTCCGCCCGCCAGAATCAGGCACAGGAGGATATCGATGAAGTCCCCGAAGGTCATACCGGATAGTCTAGGCCACGGATCGGGGACAAGGCAAGAGGCGGCTTCTGGTCGCACGGGAGCCGCGGATCCCTATACTAAGCACATGTGCGTCCTTGCGGTCTGGCTGGCGATGGATCCCGCGCGGCCTCTGGTCGTCGCCGCCAACCGCGACGAGTCCTATGGCCGAGCTTCCGCCGCGCCCTTCGAATTCCGGGCAGGCATTCTCGCAGGCAAGGATCTGGTGAGCGGGGGCACCTGGCTGGGCATCAATCGCCAGGGCCTTTTCGTCGCCGTCACCAACCGACGCCACCCTCCGCCGACCCCCCGCTCTCTTTCGCGCGGCCTCCTCGCCCTCGAAACACTGAACTGCCGCAAGCTCCCCTGCGTCGAAGGAATCGTGGAACGCCGCATTCGCGACCATCCAGTCGCCGGTTTCAATCTCGTCGCCGTGGTCGAAGGCCAGGGGCTCTGCCTGCACCACGACGGCGCCTTGCGCCGTGCT
>DATGFI010000370.1:0-3567 GCA_035309205.1 Planctomycetota bacterium
ATCTGGTAGAAGATGGGCCGCGTGAAGGTGTTGGCGGAGAGGCCTCCCCGGCGCAGGGCCTCGCCGAACGTGGGCAGGATCGCATTGGGCCCGATTCCGTAGTCGCCGACGGCGACCGGCGAATACTCCCCGAGGAAGACGGAGCCGGCGGCCTTCAGGCGCTTCAGGATCTCGATCGGCTTCTGCGTGGAGACGGTGAGGTGCTCGGCGGCGAAGTCGTTCGTGAAGGCGATCGCGTCGTCGAAGGTGTTGGCGACCAGAAGCCCGCCCTGCGTGGACATGGACTTCCGGATGATCTCGGCCCGGTCGCACGACTTCGCCTGGAGCTCCATCTCGGCGTCGACGGCCCTGGCCTGTTCGTCGCTGATCGTGACCAGGACGCAGCAGGTGTCGGGCGCGTGCTCGGCCTGGCCGATGAGCTCGGCGGCGATGAACTTCGGGCTCGTGGTCCCGTCCGAAAGGACCAGGAGCTCCGTGGGACCGGCCAGGAAGTCGATCGCCACCTCGTCCTGGACCCTCTTCTTCGCGGCCGTGACGTACACGTTGCCCGGGCCCACGATGATCTCGCACTTGGGGACGGTCGGGGTCCCGTAGGCCATCGCGAAGACGGCCTGGGCGCCGCCCACCTTGTAGATGTGCGAGACGCCCGAGACCATGGCGGCGACGAGGACCGCGTCGGGGATCTTCCCGTCCGCGCCCGGCGGGGTGCAGAGGATGAGCTGCTTGACGCCGGCGACCGCGGCCGGAGCCGCGGCCATGACGACGCTCGAAGGATAGACGGCCAGCCCCCCGGGCACGTAGAGCCCCGCGCGCTCGAAGGGCACGATCAGCTTCCCGAGGCTGACCCCCTTGATCGGCTGGATTTCGAAGCTCTTGTTCAGGTCCTGCTTGTGGTAGCGGACGACGCTGTCGTACATGGTCCGGATGGCGACCTGCACGTTCTGCGGGAGCCGCTCCTCGGCCTGGGCGACCTCTTCGGCGGTCACCTCGAAGGTCGCCAGATCGGCCTTGTCGAACTTCCGGGTCAGCGCCCGGATCGTCCCGTCGGGGTCCTTCTTGAAATCGGCCCGGATCTCGTCGACCGCCTTCTCCACATCTCCGGACAGGGCGCCGCGCCGGTTCAGATATTTCGCGCGGGCCTCCGCCGTGAGGCGCGTGACCGGGGTCACGGGACCATCCTTTCGATGGGCAGGATCAGGATTCCCGTCGCGCCCGCCTTCTTGAGCTGCGGGAGGAGCGCGATGATGTGATCCTCGTCGACGACGGCATGCACCGCGACCATGCCCGGCTCCGCCAGGCTCATGACGGTCGGGCTCTTGAGGCCGGGGATCAGCTTTACCACCGTCTTCAGCTTCGTTTCGGGGATGTTCGCCATCAGGTAGCGCTTCCGGAGCGCGTTCTCCACGCTGTCGAAGGCGTGCGCGAGATCCTCGGCATCCTGGCGGATCTGGCCCTTGGCCGAGGGCCCTCCGATGAAGATCGACCACGACGAGAGGACGACGTCCAGCTCGACCAGGTGATTCTGCTTGAGCGTCGAGCCCGTCTGGGTGAGATCGGTGATCAGATCGGCGACGCCGATGGCCGGGGTGATCTCGCAGGCCCCGGAGACGGGGATGACGGTCACCTGGATCTTCTTCTTCTCGAAGTATTTCCGCGTCAGGTTGGGAAAGGCGGTGGCGACGCGGGCCCCGCTGGGGATCTTCGCGATCGAGCTGATCCCCGAGGCGTCCGGCGCGGCGACGACCAGCTTGCAATGGCCGTACTTGAGATCGAGCAGCCTCTCCACCTTGCAGCCGGTCTCTTCGACGAGATCCAGGCCCGTGACCCCGACGTCGGCCGCGCCGATCTCGACGTACTCGGGGATGTCGGCGGCCCGGGTGAAGAGGACCTGGTACTTGCCGCCGTTGGTGGTGGCGATCAGGGTGCGGTCGGTCTGGCGCGGAACCCGGACCCCTACGTCCCGGAGGAGGTCCAGGGTTTCCTCCATGAGACGGCCTTTGTTGGGTACGGCGATCTTGAGCGGCATTTTTTTTGCAGGCGTCTTATAACATTTCGGTTGACACCGCGAAAGGGGAAAAGTATATATACCCCTGCCTGGTGACCCGATTCCCAGAGGGCAACACCCGTTCCCATTCCGACCACGGTCGTTAAGCCTCTGGGGCCGATGATACTGTTGGGAATAACTTCGACGGGAAAGTAGGTTGTTGCCAGGCTATATAGAAGCCCTCCTGCGGGAGGGCTTCTGTGTTTTAAAAGGAAGTTTCGGCTCCCAGGGGAACGAAGATCCGGGAGGACGCATGAGCCGCCGACTGATTCCCGTCCTGTTCGTCTTGGCCGCCGCCGCAGGCTGCCACCGGAAGACCCATCATCCCCCCGGGAGCCCCGGAAGCTCCCCGACCGCTCCCGCCCTCACGGGCAAGATGAAAAGCATCCCGTTCGGAGGCAAAACCCACGCGTACCAATTGACCCTGGAGGGCTTCCGCTGCAAGAGCATCGTGGCGAGCCTCCTCCACATCACGGCGGATGGAGTCGTGGACCTGGCGCATCAGGATTTCTCGTCCCTCCCTGAAACGTTCGAAGGCGGGCTCTGGCTCCTCAGCCAGGACGGCGAGCCCTTCGGAAAAAAGGGCCAGACGATCTACACCCTGGGAGATTCGATGGCGGCCGGCTTGAAGTCCGCAGCATCGTCGGGGCCCAAGATCTTCGAAGGCCCCTACGCCGCGGTCCTGGAGAGCTTCCAGTCCCAAGGCTCTTTTCCCGCCGGCCGGGACTCCGTCGTCCTGGCCCGCTGCCTGTCGAAGCGGGAACACGCCTCCTTCAGCTCCGGCGACCTGGAAGCGCTGAAGAAGTACGCGGCGGACACCAAGGACGAGATCGTGTCGCTCGTCCTGCGCTGGGAATCCCAGTAGTCCGCTACCTAGCGGTCGACGATCCGGAGCTCGCCGGCCCCGGCGAAAGCCGGATCGACCTGGCAGCGCAGCCCTTCCCCCTCGCGCTCACTGCGATCGAGGTGGATCAGGAAGACATGGCGCCCCGGGCCCAGGTCGTGCTCGGGAACCGACGCGCGGCTTCCGTCGACGAAGACCCCCAGACCGCTCGCGTTGTTCCAGGTGAGCCGGAAGCGGCCCGGACGCAGCACCTCGACTTCGAACTGCACCCAGCCTGAAGGCGGAATGTCCTCGAGCGGGAGGAATCCCGCCACCGTCGCGAACGTCGCCAGCCACGGGCCCGCTGCCGCCTCCTTGGGATCCGGGACCGGCGAGCCTCCCGTCCGCGTCTGCCAGCGCCGAACCAGAGGCTTGTCGGGGACCCGGAACGCCCCGGGCTTTCCGAGGTCGGCGAGGAAGCGGATGAGGTCGCGCAGCTCGGCGCGCGTGAGGCCGTTGGTCAGCCCTTCCGGCATGACCGAGCCGATCTCCTTCCGGGCGCGGATGTCGGCGATGGGGATCCGGATGAGCTCGTCCCGGGCGGGATCTCGAAGGATGAGCGTCTTCTTGTCCTCGCTCGCGTGGAAGCCCTGGTAGATCACGTCGTTTTTCGTGATGACCGCCGTGGTGCTGTAGCCTT
>DATGFI010000371.1:0-2691 GCA_035309205.1 Planctomycetota bacterium
GAAATCCGCGATTTGACGGAGCCGCTCACCTTTTACCCCCATAAAACGAACTGCCGCCTTGGCGGCGGCAACCTCTTGGGCCGCAAGCTGGTGCGCCTTTTTCAGCCCGTAGATCCGGGCGACGTTCCTGCGGCCTTCTTCCGAGGCATCTAATATATCATCGACCGCCTGGAAGGCAAGGCCGAGGTGGAGACCGTAGTTGGCGAGGTTTCGGGCCTTGGGAGACCGGGCCGCGAGGGCCCCCAGATGCGTCGAGGCCTGGAAGAGCGCTGCGGTCTTCTTCGCATGGATTTCGTGGACGTCCGCCCGCGGGGACAGATCGATCTGCTGTCCGCCCACCATGCCGGCCGCGCCAGCCCCTTCCGCCAGGGCCAGGGTCATCGGGGCGACCAGGGACGGATCCGGTGTGCGGGCGATCGCCTCGAAGGCGCCCGTCAGGAGGGCATCGCCGGCCAGGATCGCCGTCGCCTCGTCGAACTTCTTGTGGCTGGAAGGCTTCCCGCGGCGGAAGTCGTCGTCATCCATCGCGGGCAGGTCGTCGTGGATCAGCGAATAGGTGTGGATGTACTCGACCGCACAGGCCGACGGGAGGGCGAGTAGGAGGTCGCCTCCCAGGTCCTGGCAGACCTGCAGGGTCAGGGCGGGACGGATGCGCTTGCCGGCGTTGAAGAGCGTGTAGCGCATGGCCGCCTGGAGGCGGGCGGGGACACCGCGCTTGGGGAGATAGCGATCGAGGGCGGCTTCCAGCGCGCGGGTCAGCGTCGCGTCGATCATCAAGGTTCCGGCAGAAAGCAGAAGACGGCTATTGAAGAAAGCGCCCGCGCATCGGTCAAGAGCGAAATGACGAGCGGCTGACGGGCAGCCGGCCGCTCAGGCTTCCGGCTTCTTCTTCGCCGGACGTTCCTCTCCGGCGGGATCGAAATCCTTCGCGCTGAGACTGCCGTCCTTCTCCTTCACCAGGAGCTGGATCTTCTTCTCGGCTTGCTCGAGAATCAGATAGCACTGGCGCAGCGCCTTGATGCCCGTCTCGTACTTTTCGATCGACTCCTCGAGCCCGAGCTTGCCTCCCTCGAGCGACTTGACGGTCTCTTCGACCTGGCGAAGATAGTCCTCGAACTTCTCCTTCTTGACGGGCTTTTCGGTCATGTGGGCTCCGTTTTTTCCACCTTCGAGATGATGCGGCCCTTGCCGAGCCGCGAAACGATCCGGTCGCCGGGCTCGGCCCGGTCGGCCTCCTGGAGGATTTCCCCCGTCCCCTCCAGCCGCGTGATCGAATAGCCGCGGCCGAGGATCGCCAGGGGAGACAGCGCCTCGAGCGAGGCGGCCCCCTGCGCCATCCGCGACCTCGCCTGGTCCAGGCTGCGCCGCGCATCGGCGCGGAGCTGGTCGGTCAGGCGCTCCACCCGCTGGCGGCGGGGGTCGACCAGCCCGGGCAGGGCGCCGTGGAGGGAGGCCTGGAGCAGCTCGAGACGGCCTTTCAGGTGCACGGAGGCCTGCAGGGCCCCGGCGTCGAGGCGTTCCTTGAAGTCGTCCAGACGCTGTCCCAGCTGCTCGGGCATCTCGGCGACGCGCCCGAGGGAACGGCCGTCCCGGAGTCCATCGAGCCGTGAGCGGGCGAGCTCCGCCTGGGACCGCAGGGCGCGGCGGAGGGCGGAGTCGAGACCTTCGAGGGCGAGCTCCAGCTCCTCCTGCCTCGGGACTGCCTTGACGGCCCCGTCGGTCGGCGTGAGAGCGCGGACGTCGGCGACGAAATCCGCGATGGTCGTATCGGTTTCGTGCCCGACGGCGCTGATCACGGGGATGCGCGACGCATGGATGGCTCGGGCGACGACTTCCTCGTTGAAGGCCCAGAGGTCCTCAATCGAGCCGCCTCCGCGGCCGACGATCATGACGTCGATCTGGGGCATGCTGAGGTTGAGATGGCCGATGGCGGCTGCGATCTCTTCAGCGGCGCCCTCGCCCTGCACCTTGACCGGGTAGATGATCACGTGGATCGACGAGCAGCGGCTCCGGATCGTGCGGACCATGTCGGCGACGGCGGCCCCCGTGGGCGACGTGACGATCGCGAGCACCCGGGGCAGAAAGGGGAGCGCTCGCTTGCGGGCGGCCTCAAAGAGCCCCTCTTTCTGGAGCTTCTCCTTGAGCTGTTCGAACTTGATCTGCAGGGAGCCCACGCCGCGGGGTTCCATGTCCTCGACGATGAGCTGATACTTGCCGTAAGGCACGTAGACGTCCACCTTCCCGAAGGCGATGACCTCCGTGCCGTTCTCGGGAGTGAAGCGCAGGCGGTTGGCCATGCCCTTCCACATCGCGCAGGGAATCTGGGATTCGGCGTCCTTCAGGGTGAAGTAAAGGTGGCCGCTGGGGCCGGGTCCGCGGTAATTGGAGATCTCTCCGGTGACCCACACGGTGCGGACGGTGTCCTCGATGGATTTCTTGATGCGTCGGGTGAGCTCGCCGACGCTCAGGATCTTCCGTTCGGACGGCTGGAGGGACTCCGCGGCGAGCGCCATGGCCGGTAGTGTAGCAGGTGTCCCGGGTTCTTCATTCCAGAATTGGCAGGGGATCCTGCGGGGCCCGGGAAGGGCGTCGGCCGCGGAGGCGAATTCCGCAGCGGCCTGCACTTTCTGCGGCGCAGATTGGGCATCCGTTGGCTAGAATGCCTCGCTAAGATGCTCCGGTCCTTTGCGA
>DATGFI010000372.1:0-2738 GCA_035309205.1 Planctomycetota bacterium
GGTAGATCTCCTGATCGCCCTTATCCGTGGAGACCAGCGCCACGAAGCTCTTCCGCGTTCCTACGGTTTCGGTCAGCTTCTTGAGCTGGGGCTTGACCTCCTCGAGCCGGCTGGGCGGCCAGGCGATCGGCCTGGCTAGGGAACGAACCGGCAGCCGCAAACGCTCCTCGCCGTCGATGGTGACCACCACCTGCTTCCAGGGCTGATGCTCGCCGAAGAATTCGCGGGCCTTTTTTCCGCCGACGTCCTCGATGGTGATCTCGGCCTTCTTCCAGGAACCTTCATAAAGAACCTGGTCATCCCCAATGACCTTGCCGCCGTCGATCCGGACGCGCTTTTGGAACTCGTCCGTTTGGGTCAGGAGGAGGACCAGGAATACGGAGGGGAGGCTGCTCATTATATATATTGGACGCCGCCCGGGGGGCGGTCCGGGATTTTCTCTTGATGGTCCATTCTCTTTCCTTATAATATCGCCCGCCGATGAATCTCGCCGTCTGCCTCAAGCGCGTTCCGGACACCACTACCAAGGTCAAGATCGGATCGGACGGAAAGTCCATCGATCCCCAGGGCGTGGAATGGGCCATCAGTCCCTATGATGAGCTAGCCATCGAGCTGGCGCTCCGGCTCAAGGAGAAGGCCGGCGGGGAGACGGTGGGTATCACCGTGGACCGCGACGGAAACGACGTGGCCCTGCGCAAGGCTCTGGCGATCGGCCTGGATAAGGGCATCCTGATCAAGGGCGGGGCCAATTTCGACGGCTGGGCAACCGCGCAGGTTCTGGCCGCGGTGCTCAAGGGCCGGCCGTTCGACGTCCTGCTCTTCGGCAAGCAGGCGATTGACGACGACGGCTTCCAGGTGCCCACGATGGTGGCGCAGATCCTGGGGCTGCCCCGGGTGAACGTCTGCACGGCCTTTGAGATCGAGGGGACGAAGGCGAAGTGCAGGCGGCAGATCGAAGGGGGAGAGGAGCAGATCGAAGTATCGCTGCCCTGCGTCATCTCGATCCAGAAGGGCGTGAACGGGATCCATGACAAGCGGTTTCCGTCGATGAAGGGGATCATGGCGGCGAAATCCAAGCCCGTGGAGACGGTCGCCGCGGCCGCAGTCGACTCGTCGATGGAAATCGTGAAGCTGGAACTGCCGCCGGAGCGGCCGCCCGGAAGGATCGTCGGGAAGGGCGTCGAGGCGGTGCCGGAACTGGTCCGCCTGCTCAGAGAGGAAGCCAAAGTCCTTTAATGAACATTCTGGTCTTCGCGGAAGTGAGGGACGGAAAACTCAAGAAATCGAGCCTGGAGACGCTCTCGGAAGCGGTCCGCCTGGCGAAGCCGCTGGGGAGCAAGGTCGGCGTGGCCCTGGTGGGAGAGGGGATCAAGGCCCATGCGGAGATCCTGGGCAAGTACGGAGCGGCCCAGGTGTTCGCGGTAGATTCGCCCCGCCTGAAGTACTATGCCTCCGAGGCCGTCGCCCGGGCCGTCGTGGCGGCGCACCAGAAACTCGGCTCCGGCGCGATCCTGATGGCCGCGACGGCGCTGGGCCGGGACCTGGCCGGCGGAGTCGCCGCGCTGCTCGGCACGGGCGCGGCAGCCGACTGTACGGGCGTCACGATCAGCGGCGGAAAGGTGCAGGTGCGCCGTCCCGTCTACTCCGGAAAGGCCTACGCCACCGTGGTCTTCAAGAAGGCGCCCGCGGTCCTCTCACTCCGGCCGAACGTCTTTCCCGCGCAGGAAATCGGCGGCACGGCGACCCTCGAGGATCTTGCGGTCCCTTTTGACGACGCGGACTTCCGTTCGGCCGTGAAGGAGGTGACCGCGACGGCCCAGGGCAAGGTCGAGCTCACGGAAGCCTCCACCATCGTCTCCGGCGGCCGGGGCCTGCAGGCTCCCGAGAATTTCAAGCTGCGCGACGATCTGGCGGCGGTGCTGGGCGCCGCGGTTGGCGCATCGCGCGCAGTCGTGGACAACGGCTGGCGCCCCCACTCGGAGCAGGTGGGCCAGACCGGAAAGACCGTGGCCCCGAATCTGTACGTCGCGATCGGCATCTCCGGCGCGATCCAGCATCTCGCCGGCATGAGGACCTCGAAAGTCATCGTCGCCGTGAACAAGGATCCGGACGCCCCGATCTTCAAGGCGGCAACATACGGCATTGTCGGGGACGCGATGGAGATCGTGCCCGCCCTCACGCAGACTCTCAAAAAGGTATTGGCTTCATAAATGGATCAAACAAAGCGACTCGAAAAACTCGAAAAGGACTTCTTCAAAGAGTGGTTGCATCGGACTCCGCTCCTGGGGACCTCCCTCGGATTCCACGACGACTACGACGACAAGATGCCCGACGGCTCGCTGGAGCGGCAGCTGGACGACATCAAGTACCTCCAGCACACCCTGGCGGAGTTCGAGAAGATCGATGCGAAGAAGCTCCAGCCTCTCCAGGCGGTAAGCCGCGATTTCACGATCCACCTCCTCAAAAACTGGATCTTCGACCGCGATGTCCTGCGCTTCTGGGAGACCCAGCCCGAGGCCCCCACGGTGCTGGGCCAATCGATCTTCCAGATCCTCTCGCGCAATTACGCCCCCCTGGGCCAGCGGATGCGGGCGATCATGAAGCGGCTGGAGAAGATGCCCAAGTACATCGACCAGTCGCGTTCGCGCCTGAGGAATCCCGTGAAGCAGTTCATCGAAATCGAGCTCGAAACGATCACCCGGCTTCCCGGGTTCTTCAACCTTCTGAAGGACATCGGC
>DATGFI010000373.1:0-3203 GCA_035309205.1 Planctomycetota bacterium
ACGATCTTGGACTCGTCGATCCAGACGAAATCGGTCCCGTACAGATCCCGGTTGCCCTGCTTCATCTGCACGCGCATGGCCGCCCGGCCGTCGGGCAACGATGCCGCATGAGGGATGACTTCGGTCTGGGCCGCCGAGCCCAGCACCGACGTCCCGTTGGCGAGCCTGAGCCTTTGGACCTCCTGCGGCCAGAAGAAGCCCATGCCGCTCACCGTGATCAGGAAGACCAGGCCGGAGACGAGGATCAGGCAGGCCGCCAGGGCTCCGCCCGTCAGCCAGATCCAGGGATCCCCGTCCTTCCAGAACCGTTTCATAACGATTGGAATCTCTTTCGGAGGCGCAGACGGATCATCTCCGCCAGCGTGTTGACCGTGAAAGTCATCAGGAACAGGAGAAAGGCCGCCAGAAAGAGGACCCGGAAAAGGGTGCCCCCTTCCGGCGCCTCGGGAAGCTCTACCGCCACGTTGGCCGACAGGGCGCGGAATCCCCTGAAGGGATTCCAGTTCATCACGGGCGTGTTGCCGGTCGCCATCAGGACGATCATCGTCTCGCCGACCGCGCGGCCGAATCCGATCATGACCGCGGAGAAGATGCCCGGACTCGCGCTGGGCAGGACCACCTTGAGCGCTGTCTGCCACCGCGTCGCCCCCAGGGCCAGGGAGCCCGCCGCCAGGTAAGGGGGCACGTTGGTAAGCGAATCCTCCGCGATCGTAAAGATGATGGGAATCACCGCAAAGCCCATCGCCAGTCCCACGACCACAGAATTGCGCTGATCATAGGAGAGCCCTAGAACCCGGAGGAGCCACGCCTGGTAATCCCCTCCCAGGGCGCTCGATTCCAGCGCGCCGCCGAGCCAGAACGACAGCGCGGCCCCAATCAACACGACGGGAAGGATCAGTGCCACTTCCGAGCCGTGCTGGAAGCGCTGACGGAATCCCAGGGGAACCATGCGCCAGATCGCCACCGCCGCCAGGATCAGGACCGACTCGACGATCGGCAGCAGGAAGATGCCGGGAATCCGCCGCTCGATATTGGGTGCAAGCCACAGGGCCGCGATGAATCCCAGGACCACGCTCGGCAGGGCTGCCATGATCTCGATCAGCGGCTTGATGTTCTGTTTCAGCCTGGGGTGCATGAACTGGGAGACGTAGAGCGCCGACAGGAGCGCCAAGGGCACCGCAATGATCAAGGCGTAGAACGTTCCTTTTAGGGTGCCGTAGATGAGCGGCCCCAGGCCGAACTTTGGCTCGAAGTCATCCGTGCCTCCCGTGGACTGCCACACGGCTTCGGGACGGGAGTATCCTTCATACCAGACCTGCCCGAACAGCGACCGGAGCGTCGTTTCGGGATGCGGGTTCTTCACGTTCCAGCGGTAGACCTTGCCGGAGGAGGCGACCGCCAGGATTCCATCGGCCTTCGGCGTGAGGGCCGCGGCGGCCGCCGCTTCTCCTCCCGTCGTCACGGTGGCGAGAGTACTTCCCGTCGTCGCGTAATTCAGGTGGATGCCCCCTTGGGTGTCCGCGCTGATGAAGCCCTTGTCGCGGATGGACGGCGAGAGCCGGACCACCGCCGCGTGATGCGGTTCGAAGCGATTCATCCGAGTCAAGTAGTACGCGCCTTCTTCCGACCGAAGCGTCTGCCACGTCGAAACATCGCCCGCCGCATCCCCGACGACCAGCGTACGATCGCCGTTCAGGAATCCCAGTGCGGTGATCGCGGTGCCGGACTTCTCAGCGGCGAGCAGGGGAACGGCGGGCTTGGGCACGTCGGGATCCCGAAGGTCCACTCGCACCAGCTGACCGTCCGAAAGTCCGACGAACAGTTCGTCCCCCCGGGTATCCACGGCCAGGGCGGTGACCGTCGCATCGACGGAGAGCGGAAGGGTGCTCCGGAGCTCCTGGATCTTGCCCTCGCCCATCAGCGTCTTCTTCTGTTTGAGCCGGAGCAAGGCGAGCGCGTTCGGGAGGGTGGAGCCGACCAGGAGGGCGCCCGACTCGGAAGTCGCACGGACCAGGTGCTGGACCGCCTTTCCCGCAGGATCCAGAACAAAGGGCGTTTCCGCCTTGAATCTCGGCTCGACCTTTCGCCGGCCCTCCGCGAAACTCTGGACAAAACTCAGTTGGGCCGGGATCACCTTCCCGTTGCTTAGTCCGAAGGCGAGGAGAGCCTGCGTGAGCGGCGTGACCGACGTGACGCTTGCCCCCTCCAGCTTCAGCTCGGGCGCCGGGGACAAAGCGGACCAGTCGGCCATGGAATGGAACCTCAGGCCCTGGGCGCCCGCCACCCAGGCGACTTCCTGAAGCTCGTCGGACCCCGTTCCCAGGGGCGCCGACCCCTGTTCCAGGGAAGCGGTCGCCAGCGGAGTGACCGTGGCGCTCCCGAAGAGGGGCAGCATTTCCATCACGATCACGAACAGGATCGCCAGGATCGATCCGATGATGGTAATGCCGCCCAGGGTTACGACGCCGCCCGCCAGACGATCCATGAATCGGCGGCGCGCAACCCGGGTCGAGGAATCGGAAGGCGGGCGGACCGATCCAGCCGGTCCGCCCGCCCGAGGAGATTCACTCTGATGGGTGAGCATGATAACCCCGCCCTTGGGGTGGACTTACTCGACTTTCTTGAGCTCCTCACCGGCCACAGAAGCCGGGATCGGGAAGTAGCCGTCCTTGACGACGACTTCCTGGCCCTCCTTGGAACAGATCATCCGGATGAACTCGCGGACGAGCGGATCCAGCGGCTTTCCCGGAGCGCGATTGATGTAGACGTAGAGGAACCGGGAGAGTGGATACTCGCCGGAATAGGCATTTTCGGCATTCGCCGCCATGGGCAGGGCGCCGGCCTTCTCGGCCAGAGGCACTGCGCGGACGCTGGAGGTGGCGTAGCCGATTCCGCTGTAACCGACCGCGAAGCGGTCCGTCGCCACGGCCTGAACCACCGCCGCCGAACCCGGCTGCTCCTTCACCTCATCCCGGTAATCGCCATTCTTAAGGGTGTGCTCCTTGAAAAAGCCATAGGTGCCGGAAGCCGAGTTGCGTCCATAGAGGCTGATCGGCTTATCGCTCCACTCCCCGGTCAGCCCGGCGTCTCCCCAGGTGACGATCTGTTTCGCCAGGCCTCGGCGCCGGCCCTTGGAAAAGATCGCGTCGACTTGCTCGAGGGTCAGCGACGGGATGGGATTATCCTTATTGACGAAGACGCCC
>DATGFI010000374.1:0-2978 GCA_035309205.1 Planctomycetota bacterium
ATCGGACTCCTGGAGAAGGAGTTCGCGGGGGCAAAGGGCGACGATCTCGCCCGGGCAACGAGCTTCCTCGAGGAGACCCGGGCGATCCTTCCGGAGCTGAGAGGGGTGAATGAGTTCTACACTCCCGGGGATGTCAAGAAAGCGGCTTCCTTGCTCCTCCACTGCGAGAAGATGGCGGATCTCGCCGCTAGCGAGCCTCCCCCGCGGGCCCTCAGCCCGATCGCCTACGACGCGAAGACCAAGATGTTCGTGATCTTCGGCGGCGACCATCTGGACTATCTGACGAACGACACCTGGGTCTTCGATCCCGCGAGGTCGACCTGGCTCAAGCGTCATCCTCCCACCGCGCCTCCGCCGCGGGCGAATCACGTGCTCAAAGCCGACGGGGACGGCACGGTGGTCTTGACGGGCGGCTACACCTATACCTCCAGCACAGACTACGTCGGCGGACAATACCGCGACCACGGGGACGGCGAGTGGATCTACGACATCGCTGCGGACCGCTGGACGGGGAAGAGAGGGGTCGGGGAGACCCGGGTGTACCGGAGCGGGCGCCTCCATCCCGACTTCTATCTGCAGGGACCTCTGCCGGATGCGAAAGGCTTCGCCGGCTGGCTGGCGGCGGTCCCCGCCAATACTTGGACCCTGACCAAGCCGCCGCAGCTGCCGGCGCTCAATCGTGATTGGGGCACCGCGGTGCTCGACCCCGACCGCGACCTGATCCTGCGCTGGAGCGGCGGCCATTCGGCGCACGGCGGAACGGACGTGCTGCAGTACCACCTGAACACGAACCGCTGGGAGTTGACGGCGCCCGTGGAATTTCCGCTCGGGCAACTGTACACCAACACCGAGTATCCCGAGGGCTGGAACTTTAACCACCGTCCCTGGATCACTGGACACACATACCAGAATTACGGCTACGATCCGGTGCTGAAAAAAATGTTGTTCACCGGGAAGCGCCAGCACTGCTACGTGTACGACCCGGACCTCGGCGATTGGACCGCGCGCTTCGCGAAGCCCAAGGGGATGGTCTACGGCGACTGCTTCTACACGCTGACCCTGACGCCGACGCCCCAGGGACTCGTGTGCTGGACCCAGGAGGGCAAGCTCTTCCGCTTCCAGGCGGCGGGGTCCGAGTGGGTCGAGATGCCCCTCAGGGGAGCGAAGATGCCGGGGTCGGTCGTCGACAACTCCACCATCGTCTACGATTCGAAGCGGGACCGCCTTCTGGCCGTCCGGAAAGGCTACGGCGAGAAGAACGAGTTCGACGGCACGATTGCGGTGGTCGAAGTGAAGTCGGGGAAAGTGACGCTTCTTTCCCCGGCGGGCAAGGAGAAGGCGGACGCGGTCCCGTATCTTTGCCAGCTGCGCTACGATCCCGCGAGTGACCTCCTTCTGGGCGGATGCACCCTGGAGCCGGACGCGCAAGGGGTCCGCCGGACCCCGGCCTATGACTGCGCGGGGGACCGCTGGGTCTCGCTCAAGCTCGGCGGCGATGATCCGAGCGGCAAGAAGGGCCGGAACGTGTCCCTGGGCATGATGGTCGATCCGAAGCGCAAGCTCTTCTGGGCGGTGGATACCAATAGCAATGTGTTCGTCTTGCGCCTCGACGCGGCGACCGCCGATCTGAAGCCGCTCTAGAACCGGCGCGAATGGTTTCTCCCGGCGCTACTTCCCACTGGCGATGCGGCGGGCGATCGACTGGCGAAGAAAGGGGATCTTCGATTCGGCCGCAAGCGCGGAGGCCTTCGCCAGATCGGTGATCACGAGGGGTTCCGCCCCGTACCAGATCATGTCCGGCAGGTTCGGATCCTCCGCGTCCTCCGCGTGCTGGGAAAGCGCCTGGACGATCGGCCAGCGCCGGGGGAACTCCATCCGCTGAAGCGCCGAGGCGAGGAAGAGCCGGACGAGCGGCGAGGCGTCTTTGGCGGCCATCAAGGAGAACTTCTCCGCCGCCGCGGCCGAGGCCTGGCGATCGTCGACGAGGAGCCGCACCGCCCAGGCCCGAACATGCTCGCTTTCGTGGTCGAGCAGCGCGAGGAGGTCCTTCTGGTCGGTCCCGCCCGTCGAAAAGAGCGCCCACAGCGCCCGCAGCTTCCGCGTCACGTCCGGATGATCGGCGAGAATCTTCCGGAGCGCCGCGTGGGCCTCCGAGAGATCCTTCCCGCCCACGGAGCGCTCTTGGAGAAGCCGCCGCGCCTGCCGGACATACCAATCGTTCGCGTGCAGCTGGAAGGCGACGAGATCCAGGTCCGAGCTGTTCCCGAGATTCAGGCCCCGCACCGGTTTGGGGTCGCCGTAGACCACCTTGTAGATGCGGCCGCTCGTGCGGTGCACTGCGTGGGTGTCGTGGCATTCGCCGACGTCGCACCAGTCGCTGATAAAGACCCCGCCGTCGGGCCCGTACTTCAGGTTCAGGCCGCGGAACCAGGGGTCCGTCGAGCGCAGGAAGTCCGGGCCATGCTTCCCGACATAGCCCGAGCCGCGTCGCTCCAGCACGTCGCTGTTCACGCGGTGCCCGTGGATGTTGACCATGAAGATCGAGCTGCGATAGCTCTGGGGCCAGTTGTCGCCGAGGTAGATCATCGCCCCCGCGTGGGCATGACCGCCGCCCAGGACGTCGTGCTCGGATCCCGCGCGCGACTTCGTCCAGTCCTTGCCCGCGTAATGGATATGGTCCGAGCAGGACTTCAGCAGCTGATAGGTGTTCGGGGTGAAGTCC
This sequence comes from Planctomycetota bacterium, assembly GCA_035309205.1. Taxonomy (GTDB): domain Bacteria; phylum Planctomycetota; class MHYJ01; order MHYJ01; family JACPRB01; genus JACQFK01. The sequence goes on from DATGFI010000374.1 coordinate 2,723, forward strand.
TTCCCGTACATGCGCTCGTAGTGGGCGCCGGGGATCAGGTGCCAGAGATGCCCGATCACGCAGTTCGTGAAGAAGGCCTGGCCGTAGTCGTCCCAGTCGAGACCCCAGGGATTGGTCGTCCCCTCGCCGACCACCTCGAAGACCTTCTTCGTGGGGTGGTAGCGCCAGATGCCGCCGTTGAACTTGACGCGCTCGCTGTCCGGCGCGCCGGGCTTCCCGACCAGCGAATCTCCCTGGATCCCCTGATTGCCGTAGA
>DATGFI010000375.1:0-3710 GCA_035309205.1 Planctomycetota bacterium
CGAAGGTCAAAGACCAGGGCCTTCATGTCCTTCATGTCCTGGATGGCTTCCTTGATGTACTGGATGTCCTCGTCGCCGAAGGTCGTGAGGCGGATATACCCCAGGCCGCCGGGCAGCATCCGGTGCATGGTGGTTTCCATGTGGATCTGCTCGCGCTTGATCGTGTAGGCCTGCTCCTTGGTCCAGCCGCGGCGGAGCACCTTGAATTTCGCGTCAGTGTCGACCTTGCCGCGAAGCTTGCGCACGAGGGACGTGAGGTCCTGGTTGACCGTCGGCTCGCCGTCGATCTCGGTGATCGTGTCGCCGGAACGCAGGCCGTTGCGGTAGGCGGGGCCGGAGAAGATGGGCTCCTCGATGGTGAGCCACTCGCGGCCGGCCTTGTCCTTGCGCATCGACACCCGGGCGCCGATCCCCCCGTAGCGGCCGCCCAGGCCCTCCTCCTTCAGCTCCTTGATCGCCGCCTCGTCCATGTAGACCGTGTAGGGGTCGAGGCTGGAGCAGGCGCCCCGCACCGCGGCCTCGATCAGCTTGTCGACGACGATCTTGCTCTCGTCCCAGTAGTTCTGCTTGAGGAGGTCGATCGCCTCCTCGAGCTGCTTGAAGTCGTACTTCACCGGGGCCGGGGGCTTGCGGTTGATGTCCTCGGTGAGCTCGTTGACCTTGAGATAGGCCTTGGCCATCCGGCCCCGCTCGCTGGGCTCCTTGGCCAGCTCCAGGAGGGTGGGCTTGGCGTCGACGAAGCGGTCCATCTCGGCCAGCGCCAGGGCCGCCTCTTCCTTCACCTCGCGGCGGTCGCCGGCGCCGCTGTGCAGGTTGCGGACCTCCCGGACGGGCTTCATCCCCTTGGTCAGATTGTAGACCGCCCGCCACAGGGCCACCTGGGTGAGGGGGTCCTCGACGTCGCCCGCCTGGCGCTCGAAGCTGGCGGCGATCTTCGACTTCTCCGAGCCGGCCAGCTCGCGGTCGGCCGAGACGAGCGACGCGGCCATGTCCGCCGCGATCTTCTTCGCGTGGACGTTCTTGCCTGCCATCACCTTCGAGAGGGCGTCGAGCGCCTCGTCCCGGTGATCCTGGGAGTACAGGACCTTCGAGGAGGCGATGCGCACGTAGGCGTCGGCCCGGGTAAGGCCCTTGCGGATGCCGTCGACGGCGCCGCGCCCGAGGTCCTCGAGCTCGCGGATCCCTTGCCAGAGCGTCGCGCCTCGGGATTCCTCAATGCGGTCGAATATCTTGTCGATCTTGTCCTGCGACTCCTGAGCCGGCAGGAGCAGGCCCGACCCGATCAGGACGCTCATGAAGGCGAACGCGAGAGTGGCGGGGACTCGGGTCATGGCGGGGCTCCTAAATTCCTTGGGGACAGACGGCACATACATAATAATAGACGGCCCGGGCGGCGCGAGTGTTTTAAACCAAATGGAATCGGACAAGAAACATGAGAATTCTGATCACGGGGGGCTGCGGATTCATCGGATCGAACTTCATCCGGCTGCTCCTGGACGCACGCAAAGCGTGGGACCTCGTCAATCTCGACGCCCTGACGTACGCGGGCAATCCCGAGAATCTGAGCGACGTCGAAAAAAGCCCCCGTTACACGTTCCTTCGCGGCTCGATCACCGACGGACCCGTCGTGGAAGACCTGGTCAAGTCGGGATTTGACGCCATCGTCAACTTCGCGGCCGAGTCGCACGTCGACCGCAGCCTCTACGGTCCGACGGAGTTCGTGCAGACGAACCTGCAGGGGACGGTCACGCTTCTGGAGGCGGCCAAGCGACACGCGGTGAAGCGGTTCCTGCAGATCTCGACCGACGAGGTCTACGGCTCGCTGCCGCCGGAGGGCTTCTTCAGCGAGACGACCCCGCTGCATCCCAACAATCCGTACTCGGCGACGAAGGCCGCCGCCGACATGATGGTCCAGGCCTATGCCCACACGTTCGGCCTCCCGGCGCTCCTCACCCGCAGCTCGAACAATTACGGGCCGTACCAGTACCCGGAGAAGTTCATCCCGCTGTTCGCCTCCAACGCCCTGGACGGGAAGAAGCTTCCCCTCTACGGCGACGGGATGCACATCCGCGACTGGCTGCACGTGGAGGACAACTGCCGGGGGATCCTGGCCGCGCTCGAGAAGGGGAAGACCGGGGAGGTCTACAACCTGGGCGGGGGCAACGAGCGCCCGAACCTGACGGTCGCCAAGGCGATCCTGAAGCACGTCGGCGCCCCCGAGTCGCTGATCGAGTTCGTGAAGGACCGCCCGGGTCACGACCGGCGTTACGCGATCGACTGCCGCAAGGCGAAGAAGGATCTGGGCTGGACCCCGAAGATTAAGTTCGAGGCGGGCCTGAAGAAGACCCTCGACTGGTACCGGGCCAACTCGAGCTGGGTGAGCCGCGTCCGCAGCGGCGAGTACCGCACCTACTACGAGAAGCACTACGGTCAGGGCCTCGCGGGCCCCGCCGACCGCCAGTCGACCCCGGTCCTGCGCCGGAAAAGGTAGGGCGGGCCCGGGGGGGCTTCCGGAGCGGGAGGGGAAGCTCGTCACCCCCGGCGGGCCGGCGGGAGGCCTCCGGCCCGGCCGCGTGCCGCCTCATCCTTGATGCTTCGGGGCGGCGGTGCTAAGGTAAATCCCGGGGTAAGAGCCGCATCCTTGGAGGAATTCTCATGGCCGACGCTCCCGCGCCCAAGCCCATCACCCAGCAGATTCCCGTGGCGGTCCCGGCGACGCCCGCCCCGGCGGAGATCAAGATCCCCGAGAACCTGAAGGAGATCGAGAAGCTGATGGTGGCCGCGACCCGCAACAAGGCGAGCGACCTCCACCTCAAGGTCGGACAGAAACCCATCCTTCGTGTCAACACGGTCATCCACGAGCTCGGCAACCGCATCCTCCAGGGCGACGACGTCAAGAAGCTGATCTACGACATCATGACCGAGATCCAGCGCGACCGCCTCGAGACCGAGCACGACCTCGACTTCGCCTATTCGATCCCCCAGGTCGGCCGCTTCCGCATCAACGTCTTTCACGAGCGAGGCTCGGTCGCCGTCGCGATGCGCCGCGTGAACACGTCGATTCCGACCTTCGCCGAGCTCAACCTGCCGGCCGACACCAAGAAGATCTGCGACTACGAGCAGGGCCTCATCATCGTGGCCGGCCCCACGGGCTCGGGCAAGTCGACGACGCTCGCCTGCATCCTCGATCACATCAACGCGACGCAGAAGTCGCACATGGTGACGATCGAGGACCCGATCGAATACCTGTTCACCGACAAGAAGTCGTTCGTGAACCAGCGCGAGATCGGCATCGACGTGCCGGACTTCCACCAGGCGCTCAAGCACGTCGTCCGCCAGGATCCCGACGTCATCCTGGTGGGCGAAATGCGAGACTACGTGTCCTTCGATGCAGCCCTCATGGCCTCGGAGACCGGTCACCTGGTCTTCGCGACGATCCACGCGTCGAGCGCCCCGCAGTGCATCGGCCGCCTGCTGGACCTGTTTCCCACGGAGCGCCAGGCGCTGATCCGCCAGTCGCTGGCGTTCAACCTGAAGGCCATCCTCTGCCAGCGCCTCCTTCCTGCCGCCAAGGAGGGCGTGAAGATGGTCCCCGCCGTCGAAGTGCTCTTCAACAATTCGACCTCGCAGAAGCTGATCATGAACGGCGAGGACAAGAAGCTCTCCGACCTGATCCGCGGCTGCAAGGAAGAAGGCATGCAGGATCTCAA
>DATGFI010000376.1:0-2733 GCA_035309205.1 Planctomycetota bacterium
TATGGCCGAGAAGGGAAAGAAAGCAAGAACCAAGAAAATGACTCCCCGTCCCCCTAAGGCTACCTCTGTCTCCAAGGCCAAAGCCCAAAAAGAGCCCAAAACCCTTTCCATCAAAGCTACCAACGCCCCTTCCAAGGCTACCGCCGCGTATGACGACCTCAAGCCCGCACCCCGTCCGGTGCTGGGCAACATCCCCTGGGGCTACGGCGACGTCCGCATCGTCGGCATGGCCCGGGACCCCGTGTGGGCCTGCGCCTATTGGGAAATCTCCGACGAGGCCATCAAGGCCGCCCAGGCAAAGCTCCACGACCCCCAAGCCGGGCTCTCTCTCCGCGTCTACGACACCACCGGCCGCGACTTCAACGGTCTCAATGCCCACCTGCACTGGGACCTGGGAATCGACCGCAACACCAACGTTTACCATTTCAAGGTCGGGAAGCCCGGAACCACCATCCACGTCGACGTCGGCGTGCGCAATTGGGAAGGCGGCTTCCAACCCATCGCTCGGTCCAACGCGATCGAGATGCCGCGCGATTCGGTGTCGCCCAACTCCAAGGTCGAAGCGACGACCGTGTTCCGCTCCGGCCCTGCATACACCTATCGCCATCGATACCACGCGCCGCCCGCCGGGCCCGGCCCCGGCCCCGGCCCCTCATCGAACCCGGCCGGTCATTTCAACTCGGCGTATCCGGCGGAGTCCGAACAGATGTTCCGGCATCTCTCGAACGAGGGATGGACACGCTCGGAGTGGATGGAAACGATGATCGACGGCCGCGTGATGCGCTGGATCCGCTGGTCCGGCCCGATCATGGCCGAGCACCTGCCCTTCCTGCCGAAAACCGGGGCGTCCTACCGGACCGTCGAGGTCCTCTTCCAGGGCGAACGCCGCATCATCAAGATGGAAGGCGGAGAAAAGATCGTGTATGGACCGTGGAAAGTCGTCGTCGAAGCGGTCGGCGGGCAGGGAGAGCGCAAGACGATCGAGCAGTGGATGATCCGGCAGCGCTGGACCACCCACGAAGGGATGATCCGCGTCGAGACGCCCGCCATCCTCACCCGCATCCTCGGGGGCCGGCGCGTCACGGTCGTGCAGTCCGGTTCCGAAGTCCGCCTCGCCCAGGAGGAATGGGGTAGCCAGGTTCTCCAGCAGGGCGCCAGCGAATGGCGCTGGATCGGCGCAAGCGAGAATATGCTCCAGGGCTCCTCCGAGGTCGTCCAGCGCGGAGCCAGCGAGCTCTTCTACATGGGCTCCAGCGAGCGCATCTATCAGGGCGCGAGCGAGACGATCTACCTCGGCGCGAGCGAGAAGCTGGGCGCCAGCGAGATGATGGGTGCGAGCGAAATGCTGTTTCTTGGCGCGAGCGATACGTTCGACCTGGGCTCCAGCGAGAACCTCGGCGGTTCCAGCGAGGGGCGGCCGTGACCCAGGGGTATCTCGCCCTCGTCCTGCACGCGCACCTTCCCTACGTGCGCCATCCCGAGAAGAAGAAATTCCTCGAGGAGGACTGGTTCTTCGAGGCGATGACCGAGACCTACATCCCGCTCCTGCACGCGTTTGAGCACCTCCGGCGGGACGACGTCGACTTCCGCCTCACGCTCTCGATGGGCCCGCCCCTCCTCACGATGATGCGGGACCCCCTTCTCCTGGAGCGCTACGCGGAGCGGCTCGACAGCCTTATCGAACTCGGCGACAAGGAGACCAAACGGACCTGGGGCAACGCGGCCTTCGGGCCGATCGCCGACATGTACCGCACGCGGCTGATCGCCACCCGTGCCACGTTCCAGCGCTATGACGGCAACCTCGTCCAGGCCTTCCGCAACTTCCAGGATGCGGGAAAGATCGAGATCATCACCTGCAACGCCACGCACATGTTCCTGCCGCTCGCCGACCGGAACTGGGCGGTCTGCCACGCCCAGATCGAGCTGGCCTGCCGCGAGTACGAGCGCCACTTCGGCCGCCGGCCGCGCGGCATGTGGCTGGGCGAATGCGGCTACATGCGCGGCCTCGACGAGCTTCTGCGAGAATCGGGCATCGATTTCTTCTTCGTCGACACCCACGGCATCCTGTACAGCGAACCGCGGCCCGCATACGGAGTCTACGCCCCCCTGCATTGCCCGTCGGGCGTGGCCGCCTTCGGCCGGGACGCGGAGTCCTCCAAGCAGGTATGGAGTTCGAAGGAAGGCTATCCCGGCGATCCGCTCTACCGGGACTTCTACCGCGACATCGGGTACGACCTGGACCTGAACTACATCCAGCCCTACATCCACCCGGAGGGGATCCGCCACGCGACCGGCTACAAGTATCACCGGATCACGGGTCGGGACGTCCCCCTCCACGAGAAGGCGCCCTATGACTTCGGAGCGGCGAAGGAACGCACCACGCTGCACGCCGCGAACTTCCTGCACAACCGCGGCAAGCAGGTCCAGTACCTTCGGCCGCGGATGGACCGACCGCCCATCGTGGTGGCGCCCTACGACGCCGAGCTCTACGGCCACTGGTGGTACGAAGGCCCCGACTTCCTCGAGGACCTCTTCCGCAAGATGCAGTACGACCAGGACCTCGTCGCGCCGATCACACCGTCGGAATACCTGAGCCTCCATCCGACGAACCAGGTCGCGCAACCCTGCACGTCCTCCTGGGGTCACAAGGGTTACGCCGAATACTGGCTCAACGGCTCCAATGACTGGGTCTACCGCCACATGCACAAGACCGGCGAGCGGATGGTCGAGCTG
>DATGFI010000377.1:0-4237 GCA_035309205.1 Planctomycetota bacterium
CTCGATTTCTCCAAGGGCTCGCCTCGGCTGATCGGAACCGTCGGCGACTCGGGCGGAGAGCGGCATCAGAAGCTGCTGCCGGGCGCCCACGTCGTGAAGGCCTTCAACACCGTCGGCAACGCGTTCATGTTCAAGCCCGAGTTTCCGGGCGGCCCGCCCGACATGTTCCTCTGCGGGAACGACGAGGGTGCAAAGTCCCAGGCGGCCTCGATCTGCAGGGACTTCGGGTGGGGCGTCGTCGACGTGGGCGGCATCGAGTCCGCCCACTACCTCGAAGCGATGTGCCTGGTCTGGGTCCTGTCGGCGATGAAGACGGGGGCCTGGAGCCAGGCCTTCCGCCTGTTGCGGAAATAGGCCTTTACCACCAGCTCTCCAGGGTCGTCACGACGCGCTTGAGCGCCTCGGTGCGGGCGTACCACTTGTGATTTCCCGGGATCACGATCCAGGGTGAGCTGCCCGTGTCGGTTCGTTCGAACATCTCGTCGATGGCCCGCTCATACTCTTTCCATTTCCTGCGGTTCCGCCAGTCGTCCTTGGTGATCTTCCAGTTCTTGTAGGGGTTCCGCTCCCGTTCCTTGAAACGACGGAGCTGCTCCTTCTTCGTGATGTGGAGGAAGATCTTGATCACCGGACATCCGTCGTCCGTCAGCTGCTTCTCGAACTGGTTGATCTCGTCGTAGGCTCGGCGCCAGGACCTCTTGGGGGTGAATCCTTCGACGCGTTCCACCAGGACTCGTCCGTACCAGCTCCGGTCGAACACCGCGAGCTCCCCCGGCACGGGGAGCTTCTGCCAGAAGCGCCACAGGTAGTGACGGCCCTGCTCGTCGGGCCGCGGGGCGGAAATGGGGTACACCTTGAAGCCGCGCGGGTCGAGCGTTTCGGTGATGCGGCGGATCGCCCCGCCCTTCCCGGAGGCGTCCCAGCCTTCGAACGCGACAATGCCCCGGTGCTGCTTCTGGTACATCTTCTGCTGGAGTCTCAGAAGCTGGAGCTGGAAGCGCTTGAGGCGGTCCTCGTACTCGCGCTTGTCCTTCAGTTCCGGATGCTGACTGATCTGCGCCAGCTTGGGCATGGCACCTCCCCGTCTCCGCCCAGAGTAACTCGCCGCGGGTATTTCAGCAAAGAAACGCCGCCACCCGCACGCCGGTACTATAGTCATGCTCGTGCTCCTGGCCCTGCTCCTCCAGGACACTCCCGTCGAGCGTTATCTCGCGGAAAAGGACAAGGCGGTCCGCAGCCGCCTTCTTGCCGAGATCAAGGCTCCGATCTCGGAGGTCGAGGGCGAGCTCCGCGCCCCTCCCCGGCGATCCCCGCCCCAGACGACCGGACAGGTCGTCCGGAAGAGGATCAAGAACCAGCACGTCCTCGGGGTCGAGTTTGAGTACCTCCTGTGGGTCCCCGGGGACTACACGATCGACAAGACCTGGCGTCTGATCGTCAGCCTGCACGGTCAGGGCGGCAGCGGCGACCAGTTCATCCGGAACTGGCTGGCCGACGTGCAGCGCGACGGGACCACCTTCCTGCTGTGCCCCACGGCCGGTCGCGGCGGGTGGGGGTCGTCGCTTCTTGGATACCACCACATCCTCGATGCCCTGCGCGAGGTGACCTCGGCCTATGCCATCGACCTCGACCGCATCTTCATCGACGGGGCCTCGATGGGCGGCAACGGCTCGTTCCAGTTCGCCTGCTTCTATCCCGACCTTTTCGCCGGGGCGGCCCCCCGCTCGGGAGGCCCCATGTACCGCTATCTTCCGACGGGGACCGGGAAGCAGGACAAGACGGTCGCGGCCGAGGGTCTCGAGAACCTTCTGGCGACGCCGCTCTACTGGATCGTGGGCGCCAAGGATCCCGAAGTTCCCAACGCCTGGGTCCAGATCGCCAGGTCCCAGCTGGAATCGCTCAAAAGCGACTTCACGTTCAAGGAGTTTGCCGAAGGCGGCCACGAATGGTTCCCTCAGGAAAACGCCGCCGTGCTCCAATGGATGGCAACGAAACGGCGCGACGCGTATCCGCCTCGCGTGGGCCTCGACACCAATGAGCGGGCGTACAATCGGAGTTTCTGGCTGGAGATTTCCGAATTCTCCGGCAAGGAGCTGTTGAAGCGAAACTACCTGGATTTCGACAAGAAGTCGATCGAGGAGCGAACCCTGTTCCCCGAGCACTCCCACGTGAAGGCCGAGCTGGTCCGGGAATCCAACGAGATCAAGATCAGCGCATCGGGAGTGCGCGAGCTCAAGGTATACTTACACGAGAAGATGATGGACCTGGGCAAGCCCCTCACGGTGACGGTCAACGGATTGAGGTCGAGATTCGATCCCAAGCCGTCGATGGAGACCCTCCTGGAATCCGCGCGGCGCGACCGCGGACTGCTCTATACCGCCGTGGTGAAGGTGAAGGTTCCATGATCGAAATCCCCCATGGAATCCAGGTCTTCGTCCTCATCGGCATCGCCCTGGTGGTGGTCGTCGTCCCGATCCGGATCCTCTACGAGATGACCAAGGATTCCCGCGACCGGAGCAAGCGCTTCCAGGACCTGGCCGAGCGCCTGAAGGAGAAGTTCGGAGCCGTCGACGCGCACCGGACGATCTTCGGGATGTCCCGGATCGAATTCAGGCACGACGGGCGGCCCGCGACCGTCTACCAGCCCGGGGATGACGAGATCCTCCTCGAACTGGAGCCCCGGGTCGAGCCCAAGTTCCATCTCATCGCCCGAACCCGGGGCGCGATGGCGCCCCCGGTCGCGATGATGTGGGAATCCTTCCGCATCCTGCCCCGGATCCTCACCCACGACCCGCTGATCGACGACGCCGTCGCGCTCTACGCGAGCCCGATCTTCGGCAGCTATCTCCGCGAAGCGGCGCTGGACGGGATCCCGGCCGAAGGCAAGCCGACGGGACTGGCCGAGAGCCTGGTGATCCTCCGGAAGATGCCGGGCGTCCGGCGCTTCGAGCTGCGCATGTCGCCGTCGGCGGGTTTCCGGGTCTCCTTCCGGCTTCGCGCCGACGATCTCCTGTATCGTCCCGAGGAGCTCGAATCGGCGGTTCACCACGCCTTCCAGCTCTACGACCTGCTCGTGCTGTCGTAGGCGACGGTCGCCCTCCGGAGGCCGCGGTCCGCCACGCCAGACGGGGAGCCGACGGGCCGAGGAACGATCTCCCGAAATCCGCGGCCCGGACCGCCCCCCTCAGGCGCCTGTATGGAGCCTGGGGAAGAACATTCCCGTCGACCGCCGATATCCTTCGTATTCCGGGAACGTCGCCGCGAGTTTCCCCTCCTCGATCCGCGCCCGCACGATCTGCCCCCCTACGAAGACCAGATAGAGGGCGAGCGTCAGGGGGGCGAAGCGCTGAAGCAAGACGCAGAAGAAGATGATGAAGTGGGCCGCGTACATCGGGTGCCGCACCCAGCGATAGGGGCCGCTGCGGACCAGCTCGCGCGCCTCCGCCATGATGGCGAACGCGCGGCGCAGCGCGACCAGGCCGATCAGGTTCAGCGTCCCGGCCAGGATCAGAAGAAGGTTGATCGCGTACAGACCGGCCAGGTGCAAGGTTGCCTTCTCGGGCATCCAGCGGGGGTAGGTATAGGGCATCACCACGATGCCGAAAGGCAGGAGCACGAACAGGAGCGGCAGGAGGATCTCCCGGAACCCTTTCGCGGCCGACGTCGCCGGAGGCCGGGTCAGCCAGACCAGGGCATAGCCGATCAGGAGGCCGGTCTCAAGGCACCACAGGGAAAGCTCCAGCCCCCACAGCGACAGGATCTGGCCCCGGCTGTACCCGAACCGCGTATAGCAGGCTTCGAGATCGAAGGCAGGGGGCAAGAGAGCGTGCGGGAGAAACGCGAGACGGTCGAACCACGGCCGGAGCCCGCGGACCTCGCGGATATAGCCGGGCCAGTTCGGAAGCTGCAGGACCCGACTGGCGACCAGGACGGCGACGAAAATGCAGCCCCCGATCTTGGCCAGGCGTTCGCGGAGGGGCATGCAACTCAGTGTACGCGGTCCCGGCATCCCGATTGAAGTTTTCTCAGAAGCGGTTTTCCGGCATCGACCGACGGGGACGCATTCCGACCGGGAGGAGCTGCTCCTTCCCCGGCTCCGGCGTTCCGCTCCCGGTCCGCAGCGGCCGGGGGAAGCCAGGTCGACCCGGGCCTTCCGGTCGTTCCGCGTCCCGGCCGGCGTCCGGCCTACTCCCCCTCGCAGCCCAGGCAGATGCGCTTCCGCTCGGGATCTTTCGGG
>DATGFI010000378.1:0-2528 GCA_035309205.1 Planctomycetota bacterium
AGTCCTCATCGAAGAGTATGAGGTCCAGCTCGACGAGGAGAAGGGCAGCGTCGCGAGCGCGGGGAAGGGCTCGACCCCTGCTCCGAGCGAAGCGGAGCAGGAGGTGCTCTTCATCCAGTCCAGACTTCAGGTCGCTGCCCAGCATCTGAGGAACGGGAATAAGCACAAGGCGATCGACGTCCTGGAGGACCTGACCCTGAGTTACCCCAAGCATCCCCTGCAGGCCGAGATCAAGCGGCTTCTGGAAGAGGCGAAGAAAGAGTAGGGCCCGCCTCCCTCTTCCGAGCGGGTCGCGCGCCGCCCGCGGACGAGCTGGCCGGAAAGGACTTCCCGCCTCCCCCCCCCCCGCGCCGGTTGAGGCGGATCCCTCCGCATCGGCCGGGTCCGTCCAAGCGCCGCTCGGGGTGCTTTCCGCGGAGCTGACCCTGGTTCCGGCCCTCGGGGGTCGGCTGCCTCCGAATGCGGACCCGATCGCGTCGAATCAAGCTGGGAAAAGGCATCCTGGCGTCGTATCTTGGACTGGACTTCGGGGAGCCGGGGCAGTCGTCGAGGCTTCCGCCCCCTCGCAGTCCGTCGCAATGCGCGTCGCGAGTGGCATTGAGCAAGGAGCGATGAAGATCATGAAAGCGATGACGGCCGCTCTGCTGGCCTGCCTTGTCTTCCCCGCCGCGGCCGCCCCGGGCGACGAAGGCGAATTGGCCAAGAAATTGAAGGAGACCTACGCTTCCGCCGCCGACCAGCTGGTCACCCGGCAGGACGTGTCGGGGGCCTGGAAAATGGGTCCCAAGGGAAAGGAATCCCTGAGCCCGTCGTCGACCGCGCTCATCGTGGCCAGCCTCGCCCAGGCCCCGGAACCGGTCCGCGCCAGGCACAAGGACGCGACCGCCAGGGGACTTGCTTTCATTCTCTCCAAATCGAATACGGACGGCTCCTTCGGAGAAGGGCCCAGCGGCGCCTTTCTCAAGACGTACACCACTGCGCTTTGCCTGGTGGCCCTGGCGTCGGTGGAGCGCTCGGAACGTGTCGCCGACGCGATCCGCGGCGCCCAGGCCTATCTGAAGAACAACCAGCTCCGGGAGGGTCCGCACGAAGGCGGACTGGGCTACGGCGACGCGCCCAAGGCCGGAGAAAAGGGCGGCCGCGGCGATCTGTCGGTCACGGGGTTTGCGGCCGAGGGCCTGAAGGCGTCCGGCCTCCCGCAGGACGATGACTTCTGGAAGCTCGTGGTGAAGTTCGTACGCAAATGCCAGAACAACAGCGAAGTGAACCAGGATCCGGAGTTCCTGGCGGAGCTCAAGGCCAAGAACATGGCCATCGGGGACGACGGCGGCCTCTACTACGCGCCGGTCGCCAGCGACAAGGCAAGCCCGGCGGGTACGAAGAAGGTCGCGGGCAAGGACGTCATCCTCAGCTACGGCGCCATGACCTACGACGGCATCAAGACGTACATCTATGCCGGCCTGAAGAAAGATTCGCCCGAGGTAAAGTCGGCGGTGGACTGGGCCCGCAAGAACTGGTCGCTCGACGCCCACCCCGGCTTCGTCTATGAGGAAGTGAAGCGCAATCACCTGCGCGGAATCTATTACTACTACCTGCTCATGGCTCGGGGGCTGGACGCCTACGGCGAGAATCCGATCGAGACGTTTGACGGCAAGAAGCACGACTGGCCGAAGGAAATGGCGGAGCAGTTCATCAAGGTGGTTCGGGACAGCAAGCTGTGGCAGAACGAGAATCCGGCCTGGTATGAGGACGACCCGGTCATTACGACGTCCTACGTGCTGCTGACCTGCGATCTTCTGCTCAAGTATGTCCGGTAGGATGAGCGAAGTCCTCGGGGGCGGGCTGGCGGTTCTTCTGCTTCTCGCCGGCTGTGGGGAGCAGAAGAAGGCTGTTTCGGTCGATTTCGTCGCGTACGGGGACTGCCGCCACCACCCGAAGACTCACCGCAAAGTGGCGGCGGCGATCTCCGCCAGCGGCGCCAAGCTCTTCCTCGTCACCGGCGATCTCACGGACGCTCCTGACGAGGAGGACTCGTGGGCGGAGTTCCGGGACATCGTGAAGGATTTGCGGGCGAAAGGTCCGTACTTCTGCTCCTTCGGCGACCATGACAGCGGCCCGAAGGATCTTTTCATGAAGGAACTGGGGATGACGAAGCCCTATTTCGACAGGGTGGAGGGCGACTATCACCTGTTCATCCTTGACTCGCGCGACAAGTTTCGGGACCAGGCGCAGGTAGACTGGCTGAAGAAGACCGCGGCGGCATCGACGTCGAAACACAAATTCGCGGTCTTCCATCATCCCCCCTTCATGATCGATCCGGACCGGGGCAAGGAGGCGGACGCCATCCGGCCGAACATCCACGGCTTGCTCGTGGAACTCAAGTTCTGCGCGGCCTTCTGCGGCCACCAGCATGCGTTCTACTCGACGAAGCGGGACGGCGTCCGCTACGTCGTCACGGCCGGGGGGGGGGCGCCGCTGTGGAAGATCGATCCCTCCCTGGGCGGCCCCGGAGATCTGTCCCGCCGCTT
>DATGFI010000379.1:0-2464 GCA_035309205.1 Planctomycetota bacterium
GGCGGCGCGCGCCAGGCTGCGCTGGCTCACGGCGGAGCTCTTTTCGATCTGGGCCAAGACGGCCATCTCGCGGCATTCGCGGGAAGGCTTGATGAGCTGAAATGTTCCGATGAGCATGGCCTGTTCACCCCTCTCCGGTCACCGACCGTCCGTAAGCTTATCGAACGAATCCGGAGGGAACTGAAGACGAATTCAACGAGAGGCCGCAATCGGGTGCCGGAACGAGGATTCGAAGGCCTACCGTGCCGCGAGCAGGAGATCGCAGATCTCGCGCACCGCGCCATCGCCGCCGCGGCGGGTCGTGATCCACCTCGCGGCCCGGCGGACTTGGGGAACTGCGTCGAAGACCGCGATCGGCAGGGCCACCGCCTTGAGCGCCGAAAGGTCGTTGAGGTCGTCGCCGACGTAGGCGACTTCGTCCAGGCCGAGGTGACGGGGACCGAGGAAATCCTTCATCGTCTGCAGCTTATCTTCAACGCCGACAAAGACGTTCTCGATCTTGAGCTTCTCCGCACGTCGCTTCAGGATCTCGCTATTTTCGCCGCTGATCAGGGCGACTTCGATGCCCGCTTCCCCGATCATGCGCAGACCCAGGCCGTCTTTGACGTTGAAGCGCTTGAGTCCTTCGCCGGCGGGTCCGTAGTACATGCCCCCGTCGGTGAGGACGCCGTCGACGTCCAGAACCAAGGCGCGGATCTTCTTGAGGAGGCGGGGGGGGATCGTCCGGCTCATGTACTGGAAGTCTTGGCGACATGGCGGCCGAGCGCCTCGATGACCGTCCGCCAGTCGAGGAGCCGCAGGCGGAATTCGGTCTGAATCAGCTCCGTGATCCGGGCCACATCCTTGAACTCCATCGCGGCGGAGAAGCGGAGCAAGGCGTCCTGGAGTTCGCGGATGCGGCCGTCGACGGACACGCCACCCGCGTCGAGGCTCTTGAGATTGGCGGTCGACAGCGTCCCGACATCCCGGACGGCGCGCAGGAGGATGTCCCAGCCGTAGAAGCAGGCATCGGCCTTCTCCAGGGTCTTCGCATATTCCCCGGCCGAGGCGAACCGGAGGGCCTCCTCTTGGGACTTCTCCATGTTCTTGAGGTGGGTCAAGAGGCCCGACAGAGTGCCCACCGAGAACTGAAAAGGGTCGGCTGTTTTCACCTCCAGCAGTCCGAAATCGCCCGGCGGCTGGGCACCCCTGGCTCCCAGGTTGTCCGGGTCGATTCTCTCTCCGTCCAGGGTGAAGGAGACGATCACGCGGCGGCGGGAGGACATGTTGCGGCGAAGGGCTTCGAGGTACGCCTGGAAGGTGGTTCCCGCGTCGGGAGTCATGAGTCCCGTCTTCCCGTCAACCACCACTTCCATCGAAATGGAATATAGACGGCCCCTTCAGGACCGTCAATCTAAATGCCGAAGAGATAGGGAGAAGTCCGGGCAGGGGCCCGAAGGAGAGGGACCGTGAATTTTCGCACTTCCGCGCTTGTCCTGTCGCTCTGCATCGGCGGCTGTACCCCGCCTTCTGCCCTCCCGCCCCAATCGAGCGACCTCGAGCCTGCCCTCACGCAGGAAACGATGGGCCGTTCGGGAGCAGACCGGGACCCCGAGGTTTCCAGAGACGGCTCTCTCCTCTTTTATGCGTCGACGTCGCACGACGAAGCCTTCAGTCTTTACGTGAAACGCGTCGGCTCCAACACGGCCACGCGGATCACCACCCTCGGGGGCGATCAGCGCTTTCCCCGAGTCAGCCCCGCCCAGCCCCGACGGCTGGTCTTCTGCTCGAATGAGCACGGCCGCTGGGAACTGGTACTCCTCGACGACTATGTGAGCCACCCGACCAGGATGGAAATCCTGAGCGAGCCGGGGACGGAGAACCTGCACCCCAGCTGGTCGCCCGACGGGAAGAAGATCGTTTACTGCTCGACCCGTTCCTTCGGCAGCGGGGAATGGACCCTGCGCATCCGGGACCTGGACTCGGGCAAGACGACGGTCCTGGAGGATATCGACGGCCTTCTGCCTGAATGGTCGCCGGTGGGGAACCGGATCGTCTTCCAGCGCATGAAGCGGCGCGACGATTGGCTGAGCTCCTTATGGACCCTGGACCTAGAGGCCGGGGAGGCCCGGAGGGTGACGTCCATCTTCTCCAGCGACGAGTGGGCGGCCATCAATCCGAGCTGGTCGCCCGACGGCCGGAAGGTGGCCTTCGCGACGGTGGGCAAGAGCCGGGCGAAGGCGGGAGTCCTGAGTGAGGCCGACGACGTCTGGGTCGTGGCCGCCGACGGTTTGAATCCCACGCGGCTGACGAACTCGCCGGCGGCGGACGGCATGCCGCGCTGGTCCTCGACCGGCCGAATTTACTTCGTCTCCGATCGCGGCGGTTCACCCCGACTCTGGAGCGTCGCGGCGCCCTGATGGTTTCCGCTCCTCCGGAATCGTGGGATCGGCTTCGGATTGGGATTGATCGAGTTCCCCGGCTG
>DATGFI010000380.1:0-2544 GCA_035309205.1 Planctomycetota bacterium
CTCCACTCCGTGGTGATCAGCTTCATGTTGATCCTGGTGTTCGACTACCTTCTGACGTGGCTGATCTGGTAGGAATCCAGGCCGGGATTGCGACGGCCCGACCCGACAACCGCCGATGAATGCTATAGTAAAAGAAATGAAACGGACCGATCCTCCGCCGGCCGCGCCGGCCTCCGAGGCGGACATCAACTATCGGCCCATGCTGGCCGAAGCGGCCGTTGAACTCTGCGACCTGACCAAGCGGCTCGGCAACCGGGCGGTGCTGGACGGCGTCAATCTCTCGGTCCTGAAGGGCGAGACGATGGCGGTGATCGGCGGCTCCGGCGCCGGGAAAAGCGTCCTGCTCAAGCACATCGTCGGACTCATCAGGCCGGACCGCGGCTGCGTCAAGGTCAACGGCGTGGACGTTTCCGGCGGCGACCGCGCGGCCCTGGAGGCCGCCCGGCGGAAAATCGGGTTCTGCTTCCAGGGATCGGCCCTCCTGAACTCCCTGTCGGTGTTCGAGAACGTCGCCCTGCCGCTCCGCGAGCATGAACGGCTCGACGAGGGCGAGATCCGGAACCGGGTGGAGCAGAAGCTGGGCCTGGTCGGCCTGGCCGACGCCGGCAGCAAGCTGCCTTCGGAGATCTCCGGAGGCATGAAAAAGCGCGTCGGCCTGGCCCGGGCGATCATCCTCAATCCCGAGATCATCCTCTACGACGAGCCGACCGCGGGGCTGGATCCGGTCATGGGAACCTCCATCAACGACCTGATCCTCGACATGCAGAAGAAGCTCTCCGTTTCCTCGGTGCTCGTGACGCACGACATGAGCAGCACGTTCCGCGTGTCCAACCGCATCGCCATGCTGGTCCAGGGCCGCATCGTCAAGCTGGGGACGCCCGCCGAGTTCCGCGCCAGCGAGGATCCGATGGTCCGGCAGTTCATCTACGGCGAGTCCGAAGGCCCTCTGACGAGGCCGGGCGCATGAGCCGCGGAATGTGGCTGGGGTTCCTGTTCTTCGTGGCTCTGGTCATCGTCGGCTTCGCGACGCTCCTGGTGAAGAACGTGAACCTGTTCGGGCATCCCTCGCGCCTGACGATCCACTTCGAACGCGCCGGCGGGCTCCGTCCCGGCAGCGACGTCCGGGTGGACGGCATGACCTTCGGCCGCGTCGAGGAGGTGACCCTGCATCCCACCTCGGGGGTCCGGGTGATCGCCCTGGTCAACCAGCCGGTGACGCTCTTCCAGGATGCCGAGATCTTCGTCGAATCTTCATCGGTGCTCGGCGGGAACATCGTCTCGATCCGGCGGGGCTCCAAGCCTCCGGCCCTGATCCTGACCGAGGAACTGGCCGGCAAGACCCGCGGCGGCCTCGAGGAGGTCGGCGAGCTCGCCACCGACAACCGGGAGAACCTGAAGCAGCTGATTGCCAACCTGAAGGATCTGTCCCAGGCGCTCAAGGACGGCCAGGGCACCGTCGGCAAGCTGCTCAAGAGCGACGAGCTCCACAAGGAGGCCGTCGATACGCTGAAGGGAGCCCGCGAGGAGATCAAGAAGGTCGGGGACAGCCTGAATGACAACGTGACCGCGCTCACGAAGAAGATCACGGAGAAGCTCGACAAGGCCGAGGGCCCCGCGGGGGCGCTTCTCAACGACAAGAAGCTCACCGAGAAGCTCGACCGCATCGTGGCCAACGTGGAGGACACGACGAAGAACTTGAAGGACATCACCGACTCGGTGAAGAAAGGCGACGGCGCGCTCGGGAAGATGGTGAACGACAAGGAGATGGGGGAGAAGCTCAAGTCGACCATCGACAATGTCGAACGCGCGAGCGAGTCGATCAAGAACATCGGCACCAAGCTCGAGACCGGCGAGGGCTCGGTCGGCCGGCTCCTGCAGGACGACGAGCTCTACGAATCCGCCCGCCGCACCCTGGACGACGTCGACCGCTTCTTTGCCCGGGCCTCCCGGGCGGTCGTCGAGTTCACCGCCAACTACCAGGACTACCCCTCGTCCAAGGAGACCATCAGCCATCTGGGAATCCGGATCGGGCCCGACGAGGACAAGTACTTCCTGGCCGGCGTCGCCCTCATGAGCCTGGACAAGACCGGGCCGATCCAGTTCAAGCAGGCCATCAACGACGACGAGAATGCGACGGTGTACAAGATCGACATCATGGCGGCCTACCGGGCCCCCTGGCTCCTCGACCGCCACCTCGTGGTGCGCGGCGGATTTCTGGAAGGCATGCCCGGGGGTGCGGCGGACTTCACGTGGGAGGACTGGGGACTCTTCTCCTATCCGGCCACGTTCACGTTCGAGGCCCGGAACGCCTACCACAGCGTTCCCCGGCTCGGGATCAACGAAGAGATCTCCGGGGCCATGATGAGGGCCTATGCCCAGCTGCCGCTGTGGGTGAGGAAGGACACCTGGTTCGAAACGCTGCTCAGCTACGGCAAGATCTACGTCGGCGTCAACCGGCTGACGAAGAATCAGGAGCTCCTGGCCGGCCTTTCGCTGACCTGGCCCGACGAGGATCTGCGGACGCTCATCGGCCTGATCGGCACG
>DATGFI010000381.1:0-7217 GCA_035309205.1 Planctomycetota bacterium
GCCGTCATCGTTCAGCACGACCGCGTGGCCGCCGCGGGCTGCCTGCTGCCGCTGACTGACGACACCTCGCTGTCGAAGTCGATGGGAACCCGCCACCGGGCCGCGATCGGAATCAGCGAGGAAACGGATGCCGTCGCCCTCGTCGTCAGCGAGGAGACCGGCCGCGTTTCGGTCGCCGTCCGGGGGAAACTCACGGGCGACCTCACTCGCGAATCGCTGGTGCAGATCCTCTCCGACCTCTACAGCCGCGGAGACCGTTCCCCGACGTCGACCCGGAAGACGACCCCGGAGACGGCCTCCTCCGCCCGCCCGTCCGAGCTCCCTGCGGAGACTCCGAAGAAGGGCAGCCGCGTCGCCCCGCCGAAACCGGGAAACGGACAGAATCTCCCGCATCCCGCTCTCGGCGAGACTGAAGAGGAGCCCGAGCCCGCCCCGCCGCCCGCGCGCGAGAAAAAAGGCGACAGCAAGAAGCACCGGAAACCTCCTGAGCTTGGGTCCGAAACCGGCGAGGAGGCGACGGCATGAAGCGTTACCTTTCCGCCAATTTCGCCACGATGGTCATGGCCTTGCTCCTGGCCATGCTCACCTGGATCTATCTCTTCATGCAGGGCAACGGCGCCGGCGAAGTGGAGGTCCAGTTCCTCCCGAGGCTCGACCTGAAGGACTTCGCGTCCGTTTCCTATGAGGACGAGGCGGGGCACGAGCTCCTTCCCGAACGTTCATTCCGAATCCGGGTCATGGGTCCCAAGGTCGAGGTCAGCAATCTCCGCCCCAACGACTACGCCTGCGAATTCCGCGTCGACCCCAAACACCTGAAGGGAACGCAGGGGAGTTTCCGCCGACCGCTGAACCGAGGGGACTTCAACCTCCGCACGAACATCAATGTGGACCCGCTGCCCTCGGTCGTCATCCGGTACGTCCGCTTCGAAGAGCGGTCGCTGGACCTCCTGGCGGACCGCAACAGCTACGAGGGATCGCTGCGCCCGGGCTACGAGATTGAGTCGATCACGGCCATCCCGCACCGCATTCGCGCCCGCGTCCCCGCGGACCATCCGGGCGTCGACCGCATCTGGATCCGCAACGTTCCCATCGAAGGCAAGATCGAGAGCTTCTCAGTCCCCGGATGGTCCCTGAGCAGCCTGGCCGCCGATCTCAAGATTGTCCCCCTGGAGCCGTTCGCGGTCGAGGTCAAGATGGCCCTCCGTCCGGCCACCAAGCAGTTCCCCGCGGACCTGCTCGTCGCAGCCAAACCCGACTGCCTCAAGCGCATCGAGCTGCAGACGCGGACCGTGACGATCGAGATTCGCGGCCCCGAGGACCTGGTGCAGGAGGCGGCGCAGCGCCCCGCCATGTTCGTACCCTATGTCGTGGTCAGCGACAAGGACATGGAGCCTCAGGGTACGAAGAACATCAGCGAACTCGGCTGTCACATCCTTGAGCCGAAATTCCAGGGAAAGATCGAAGTGGTGCTGATGCCCGACGTGAAGCCGGAAAACCGCCAGGCCAAGATCACCGTCCTGGGGAAGTAGCCGATCCCCGGGACACCGATGGGATCGCCGCCCCTACCTGCCCGACGGCTCGTCGAAGGAGAGCTCCAGACCGCGCCCTTCCTCCATGAGCTTCTCCGGCGGGACATACTTCGGGTCGTTTGAAAGGACGACCGCGTCCAGAACGACCGGGAACGATCGGGTGGGTTCTCCTTCTTTCAGGGGCCAGCGGCTCAGGGCGGTGATCCCGAGATCCAGGTGATCTGCGTTGACGACCAGCGGGCCGACCCAGCGCCAGGCCTTCCCCTCCGTCCATTCCAGCTTGATCTCGGGTCCGGACTGGCCGTTGAGCCGTATCCCGATCAACGTGGATTTCGCTTCGTACTGGCGCGCGCGGAGCCAGAGGATGTGGCGACCTTTGAACGGCAGCGCAAGTTTCGTCGCGACGGCTCCCTGGTCGGCGATCTGAACGACCGCTTTTCCGCCGCTGGCTCCCTCGGAAGGGGAGGCCCGGAATCCCTGAAGGCTGGAGAAGTCCTCAGCTTCGAACCAGCCGGTGAATTTCTTGAGCGCCAACTTCTCGGGGATCCAGCTTGCAAACCCCGGGTCCAGAGGCCTTACGTCCGGGGACTTTCCGCTCTTCATAAACATCGTCGCCGGCCCCTTGGCCGAGACGGTCCCCGCCGTGATCCGGCCGTCGAGGATGGAAATCTCGGCGGAGGTCTTTGTCGCCAGCACGTTGAACATCGGGGCGAGCGGTTCGACTTGGGCGACCGCGAGCTTGAGAGACCCCAGCTTCCGTCCCGGATCCATTTTCACCAGCATCTCGCCCTCATGGAGGGCGACGTCGCCCGGAGCGCCCAGGTCCGCCTGCGAGTTCTCTCGGATATACAGCCGACCAAAACCTTCCAGCGAAAGCTCGACGAAGTCCTGGCGCGCGGTAACCAGGGTTTCGCCGGCGCGGAAGATGCGGCCGACCGCCGGCGCCGTCGTGCCGACCGAATGGAGGACCCGCGCGACGACGGCTTTTTCGACCAGCGTGGGCGCCGGCTTTCGGGGCTCAGGCTCCGGCGCGGGCGGAACCGTCGGGGCGGCCTTGAGCGGCTCCGGCGCTTTCTCCGGCTTGGGCTCCGGTGGAGCGGCGGGCGGCGTGTTCGGGGACTCCGGCGGGGCAATCGGAATCGGGGGATTCGGGGGAGGCTCCGGCAGTCTGGGAGCCTCCAGGGGAGGACGGGAAAGGGGGGGAGGCTTGAGGCGGACCGGTTCGGGGGTCTTGACCAGCTGCGAGGCGGGGCCGGACGGACGACAGACGACGCCGAAGAAGAGCGCCGCCGTGAGCAGTCCCGCCGCCACCGCCCAGGGAATCCAGGCGATCGACCGCTTTACCGGAGCCGTCCTCAGGCGGTCGGTGGCGGGACGGGCCGCCTTCGTCCGAAGCTCACCCAGGGCCTCCCGGGCCAGCAGGAGCTCCATCGCGCATCCGGGACACTCGCGAACATGTGCTTCGACGGCGCGCGCTTCCGCGCCGGCGCCGCGCACGTAGGCGACCAGCTCTTCCGGACCGAGGCATTCCATCCAGTAACTCCGTGGCCGCGGTGACCCCGCAAAGTACAGCTATTCCAGAAACTTCTTCAGCTTTTCCCGGGCACGAATCAAAAGCGGGGATACCGAATTCACGGGGAGGCCGAGCGCGGCGGCGATCTCTTTGTAGGACATCTTCTCGTAGTAGGAAAGTCGAAGCAAGGCGGCTTCCCGGGCGTCGAGCTTTCGGAAGGCGGCATCCAGGCGATCCAGGAATTCCCTCCGCTCCGCCTTCTCCCCGGGGGCCGGGGTCGGGGCAGCCGGAAGCAGATCCGGCAGCGGGGCCTGGGGGTGCCTGTCGCGCATCAGCCGATATGCGGTCCTCATCGCGATGACCGAGACCCACCCTTCGAGATCGCTCTCGGCCCGGTAACTCCTCAGCGTCCGGGAGCCATCGCGGAGCAGCTCGACATAAACCTGCTGGTGGACGTTCTCGATCGCTTCTTTGTCGACGACGCGGAATTTTCGGAGCGCGACCGCAGCTCCGCGGAGGATGGCCGATCGCGTGCGCCGGACGAACTCGTCCCAGCTTCCCTGCTCGCGCGCCACGCAGCGGCGGACCAGATCGCGGTCATCCGTGCTCAAAGGTTCCCCGGACTAGAGATTCCACGACCGGACTTCCCCGGAATAAAACACGTTCAGGCGCCTTTTCCCTTGATTCTTATATCTCGATTCTCGATTCTTATCTCCCCATGGGTGAAATCTTCGGGACGGATGGGATTCGCGACCGCGCGGGCCACGGCTTCCTCGCGCCCGACAAGGTCACGCAGGTCGCCCGGGCCGCCGGAGCCCTGCTCCTCAAAAGTCCCGCCAAACTCAAGACCTCGATTCCCAAGGCCTTCCGCCACTTGGGGGGAAGACCTCTGAAGCCCGCACCGGGTCGGGGTCGCGTCATCATTGGACGCGATACCCGGGCTTCCGGCCCCGAGATTGAGGCCGCCCTGGCGAAGGGATTTCAGTCGATGGGCGTCGACGTCGTCCTGGCCGGCGTCATCAGTACACCCGGGGTGGCAACTCTGACAAGACTTTGGGGCGGCGTCCTGGGGGTGGTGATCTCCGCCTCGCACAACCCCGCCGCCGATAACGGCGTCAAGCTGATCTCTCCCCAGGGATTCAAGATTCCCGACGGCGCCGAGGACTTGATCGAGAAGCTGCTGAAAGGTAAGCCGCTGGCTGCCCGCGTAAAAAACCCTAAGCCGGCGATCGACCTCTCCGGGAGAACCTCGGACTATCCCGACTTCCTCGCGACCTTTTGCCGCCCGCTGAAGGGGATGACCATCGCGATCGACTGCGGCCACGGTGCAGCGTCCGGTTTCGCCGGTCCGCTCTTCGGACGCCTGGGGGCAAAGGTCATCGTCCTCAATGCCGCGCCGGACGGGACGAACATCAATGCCGGCTGCGGCGCGCTGCATCCCGAGCGGGTCGCCGAGGCCGTGATGCGCGAAAAGGCGGATGTCGGCGTGGCCTTCGACGGGGATGCCGACCGGGCGATCCTGGTGGATGAAACCGGCGCGATCCGTGACGGGGAGACGGTGCTGTCTCTCTGTGGACTGCACCTGAAAGAGAAGAGGAAGCTGCCCAAGAACACGGTGGTCTCCACCGTCATGGCCAATTTTGGCCTGGAGCGCCACCTGGCCTCCGGGGGAATCACGCTCCGGCGCACGAAGGTCGGCGACAAGTTCGTCGCGGAGGAAATGCTGAAGTCCGGCGCCGCCCTGGGGGGCGAGCCCTCGGGCCACGTGCTGTTCTTCGACGCTGCCCCCGCCGGCGACGGGATGCTGACGGCCCTTCGAGTCTTCGACGTGCTGGCGGAGCGCGGCCAGAGGCTCTCTCAGGCCGCTTTTCCCAAGTTCCCCCAGGTGCTGATCAACGTGACGGTGGCGCGCAAGCCGCCGTTCGAAGAGGTGCCGCGCATTCAGGCGGCGATCGCCGCCGCGGAGAAGGAACTCGGCCTCGACGGCCGAATTCTCGTGCGTTACTCCGGAACCGAGCATCTCTGCCGCGTCATGGTGGAGGGACCCCTCGACCGGACGGTGAACCGCCTCGCCGCTGCGGTGGCCGACGTGGTCCAGAAGGAGCTGGCGTGATCCCGATCCGGCTCGGCGTCAACATCGACCATGTCGCGACCGTGCGCCAGGCGCGGCTCGGGGTCGAACCCGACCCGGTCGAGCTCGCGCTGATCAGCGAGCGGGGGGGCGCCGACTCCATCGTCGTTCACCTTCGAGAGGACCGCCGCCATATCCAGGACCACGACGTGGCCCGACTGCGGAAGCGCCTCACCGTGCCGCTGAACCTGGAGATGGGCGTTTCCCCCGAGATCATCTCGATCGCCCTGCGCCTCGGGCCGGACCAGGTGACCCTCGTCCCGGAAAGGCGCCAGGAGCTCACGACCGAAGGGGGACTGGACGTCGCGGGGCAGTTCGAGAAGGTTCACCGGGCGGTGGACCGCTTTCAGGCGGCCAAGATCGATGTCAGCCTCTTCATCGATCCAGCGCCGCGCCAGGTCGCCGCCGCGCACCGCACGGGGGCCTCGATCGTGGAATTCCACACCGGCGCCTACGCTCACGCGGCCCGGAAGGGGCCCGAGCTGAGGCATCTCGCCGCCGCCGCCAAGACCGCCCGCCGCGAAGGAATGATCGTTGCCGCAGGCCACGGACTCACGCTCGGAAACGTCCGCGCCGTGGCCCAGATCGCGGAAATCGAGGAACTCAATATCGGGCATTCGATCGTCTCGCGCGCTCTGTCCGTCGGCATGGCGAAGGCCGTCCGCGAGATGAAGGAGACGATGAATGCGGCGCGCCGGGATTAGTCTGGCCTTTGCCCTCCTTCTGGGCTGTTCCAAGGAAACGCCTCCGAAAGCGGCGCCCCCCATGCCGCCTCCGGTCCAGGTGCCGCCGGAGCCCCCCCTGCCCGCCCTGGCGGAGGTCCGATTCCGCGACTGGAGCGAGGTCGACGAGGAGCAGTTTCTCAGGCTGGCGGACCCGGCCCCGGCGACCGAGTTCAGCTGGGACTTCACCCCCGGACGTCGCTACGGCTACGATTTTTCCGAGACGCTGGACCAGCGGATCGAACGCAGCGCCGCCGACCGGAAGGCCTCCTACACCTCCCGGGAGAGGAACCGCGGCGTCTTCGAGTTCGCCGCCGGCCGCGACCGGACGGCGACGGCGCTCATGAAAATCCAGACGGTGGAAGCGTTCATCAACGATGTCCGGATTCCCCAGGACCCCGGAAAGAAGAACGAGGGGTCCGTCTCGGAATGCGTCGTGAGCGAGGACGGCACGACCGAGCCGGTGAAAGCGAAGGGGCTCGCCGATATGCGGCTCTATCTGCAGTCGCTCTTCTCGGTGCGGCCCGGAAGCCGCGATCTGACCCCGGGGCGGATCGTGACGAAGCTGGCCGGCACGTTCAAGGTCGGCCGCTACGAGTGTGCCCGACTGGAGTCGGAGTTCGAAATGGCCAGCGAGAAACCTTCGGAGAGGCACCTGTTGCGAGGCCGCGTGGTGGGCTATTTCGCCCTTGGGGAGCGCAAATTCATCCGGGCATCGGCGGCGGTCGCCAGCTCGACGCGCGCCAACGCCCTGGCCAAGGAGAACATCTGGAGCACGAGCGTCATGGACGCGGTCACCCGGTATCGCATCCGACTCCTCGAGAGCCCCTGAGGTCGCATAACCATAGACACATATCCTTCCGGCCCCGCGCAGAGGACGTTTTCGAGTTGACACCGTTCCGGGCCCTGCCTACGATCTAAGCCCCGATGAAGCTCCAAGGATCGTTTGTCGCGCTTGTGACGCCCTATTCCAAGGGTGAAGTGGACCTGAAGAAGGTTCGCGAACTCGTCGAGTTTCACATCAAGAACGGGACGAGCGGCATCTGCCCCATCGCCACGACCGGCGAGGGTCCCGTTCTCACGCACGACGAGAAGGCGACCATCATCCGCACCGTTGTGGAGACCGCCAGGGGGAAGGCCCTGGTCTTCCCCGGCACCGGCACGTACAACACGGCCGAATCCATCGAGCTCACCCGCATGGCAAAGGAACTCGGGACCGACGGCGCCCTCATGGTGACGCCGTACTACAATAAACCCACGCAGGAAGGACTCTTCCGGCACTACGAGGCCGCAGCGCGGGCCGTCCCGCTTCCGATCATGCT
>DATGFI010000382.1:0-2414 GCA_035309205.1 Planctomycetota bacterium
GCGATCATCCTGGGCACCGGGCTGGGAGGACTCGCCGACGCCATCCAGACCGAAAAGAAGATCCCCTACGAAAACATTCCGTACTTCGCCCGGTCGACGGTCGCCAGCCACAAAGGGGACCTCGTCCTGGGCACCCTCGAGGGCCGTCGCGTCGTCGCGATGGAAGGGCGCTTCCACGCGTACGAAGGCTACACGATGGACCAGATCACCTTCCCGGTCCGCGTCATGCGCGCGCTGGGAGCCCGGGCGCTCGTCGTCTCCAACGCCTGCGGCGGGCTCAATCCCTCGTACGGGAAGGGCGATCTCATGCTGATCGACGATCACATCAACCTGATGGGCATGAATCCGCTCATCGGCCCCAACGACGACTCGCTGGGACCGCGTTTCCCCGACATGTGCCACCCCTATGACCCCCAGTTCCTCGCGCTCGCGGAGAAGATCGCGACGGAGGAGAAGATCCCCGCCCGGCGCGGGGTCTACGCCGCCTTGACAGGACCGTGCCTGGAGACGCGGGCGGAGTACAAGTTCCTCCGGGTGATCGGGGCGGATGTGGTCGGGATGTCGACCGTGCCGGAGGTCATCGTGGGGGTCCACGGCGGCTTCCGCATCCTGGGCGTCTCCATCGTGACCGACATCTGCATCCCAGAGACCCTGGAGCCCGTCCAGATCCAGGACATCATCCGTACCGCCAATGAAGCCGAGCCCCGGATGACCCGGCTTCTCCGCCGCTTTGTCGCCCAGGCGAAGGTCTAGCCTTCTCGACCGGCGCCCACCCACCGTCCGGGACTGTTGTCCGACGGTAATCCCGTTACTTCCCAGTAACGCAGCGACCTTCGCCACGTCCGAGGTGGAAACAAAACACACCCATCCGCCTGAGGTCCAGGCGGTTGCATGATGCCTATAAAAAGGCGGACTGGTACGATGCTTGCTCCAGGGATCGTGGAAATTTGACCCGCCCTTACTGGATACGGGAGCGGCCTCGAATGGTTCGAGGCCGCTCTTGTCATTTCCGGATTCCCGCATGGATCCGGCTCCGCGTTTCCGCGCGGGAAGCGGAGTCAGGGGGTGATGTCGAGTGAAGCGACGATCCGAAGAGCCGCGTCGCGCGACCGGGAGTCGACCTTCCGGTAGAGCACCATGACTCCCCAGAGGGTCGAGGCCTTCGCGAGATAGATGCCTTGCATCTCCAGCTCGTCGCCGGCCTTGTTGAAGACGGTGGAACACCGGAACCCGGCCAGCCCGGAGATCGTGACCGGCGTCCGGTTCTCGCTCACGCGCGTCATCTGTTCGCTCTTCATCATGTTGGCGATGGCACCGTTCATGGCCCCATCGGCGCTCGCCACAACGCCCGCGGTGTAGACGACCTTGCTCACCATCGATTCGAAATTCCTCTTCTTGGCCTCCACGTTTTCCATCGTGACGACCAGCTTCTTCACTTCGGGGGGCAGGGGGATGGGCAGGGGCACCGGAGGGCCCGGCAATTCGACGGACATTCCGGAGATCGTGTACTTCTTGAGGTCCGCGACCGCGGCGCCGCCGCGGAGAAGGCTCCGAAAGACCGCATTGACGCCGACGGTGGCTCCGATGAAGACCGCCAGGCCCGCGACGACGATGAGGAGGGTCCGTTTGGGGTCGAGCATGATTCTTCATTCTACCCGGGCGCGGCGGAGGAGGCGGGAAACTTCGTTCGACGGCCGAGGCGCTGTGGACCCGCCCGGACTCCAGATTATCGGACGTTTGGACGATAAGCCCTGGAGAAAGGGAGACGTGTCCATGAAGCACACCTGGGGGATCTCGATCGTCCTGGCCCTGGCCGCCTGCCAGTCCCCGCCGCCGGAACGCGATCCCGGAGCGCGGCCGCCGATGGGAGGCGACGACGTCAAGGACCATGCCATGCCTCCGAACGCCGCCGAGCCGCCCTGGCGCGACATCATCCGCCATACCGTCCTGCCCCTGCCGGGGAAGGCCATGCATCCGGCGCCTTCCAAAGACGGAGCCTTCTTCGCCTACGCGACGACTGAATTCGGGCCGAAGCTCCAGATCGCCATGCGCGAGACTTTCGACGCGTCCCCCATGCAGATCACCTCCAACAGCGGCGACAACCTTTTCCCGGCCGTCTCGCCCGACGGAAAGCACATCGCCTACGCTTCCAACCGAGACGGCAACTGGGACATCTTCGTCTCCCGCATCGACGCTCCCGGCAGCGTCACCCAGGTGACCTTCGAGCCCGGGGATGACATTGCCCCGTCCTGGTCGCCCGACGGCCGGAAGCTCGTCTATTCGAGCAAGACGGACTCCGGCGTCTGGCAAATCGTCATCGTGGACGTCGGTACCCGCATCAAGACCTTCCTCGGCGCGGGCATATTCCCGGACTGGTCGCCCAATCCCAAGGCGCCGCTCATCACGTTCCAGTC
>DATGFI010000383.1:0-3061 GCA_035309205.1 Planctomycetota bacterium
CCGGACTGTCGAAGATCCTGGGCGTCGTCGTCGCCGTGATCACGGCCTCGTCGGCGCTCGCGGTGCTCCTCGTCCCTCCCTCGCCGCACGAACTCGTGCCGCGCCGTCAGGCCGAGGCACAGCGGATGATCGACGCGCTGACCCGCGAGGCCTGGAACTACTATCACGACCACGGGGAGTTTCCACCCGGCGACGGCATCGGCACCGCCGAACTCGTCCGCGCCCTGGGGCAGAAGTCCTCCTCGGGCGATCCCTATATGATGTTCGTCCCGGAAATGCTCACCTCCGGCGGCGACCTTCGCAATCCGGTCGCCCCGGAGACGGCGATTCTGTTCTACCGCAACAACCGGACCGCGAGCTATCCCGGGCAACGCATCCATAACGGACAGGGCTTCGATCTCTGGGGAGACTCCGCCAATGGGGTCCGGGCGGGCGTGAACAACTGGGATTCGGTCGTTTCCAGTCCCTGAACGTTTCCCGCGGCCAAAGCCTTGGCGTTCCCGGAGCCTCGGCGGCTCTCGCACGCTCTCGTCCCGGCACGCTTCATCCCCACAGCGGAAGCTGGAGGGCCCTCGCGTGTCCATTTTGTAACGTTGTTACCTCACGGTAACGTCCGGAGGCTCGGCCGGAGGGCTCTCCGGAGGGGCTTTTCGGGGGGATGCTGGTACACGGTTTGCTCCGTTCCCTGTCGGGGAGAAGGCGTGTCATTTGCGCCTGGAAACCCTATACTAGGGGCGATCAACTAAGGGGGCATTTCATGGGTAGGACGGAGCGTCGACGCACAGGCTTTACCCTCATTGAACTGCTGATCGTCATCGTCATCATCTCGCTGCTGGCGGCCCTGCTGCTGCCCGCCCTGATGAAGGCCCTCTGTACCGCGAGGCAGGGGACCGCGGCGTCCTTGATCAGCCAGCTCGCCCAGGCGGCGAAGGCCTACGAGCTCGACTATGCGGTCTTTCCCCCGGGCAAGGGGACCGACAGCAAGGACCTGGCCTTCTACCTTCAGAAGAAGGGCGCCAAGCAGATGCAGTACTTCGAGTTCAACCCCGAAATGCTGGATCAGGGCAACATCGTCAATCCGGTCTGGGGCAAGGACGGCGAGCCCCCCATGACGTGGATCTACTACCGGAACAACCAAATGGCCGGGAAGGGCGCGTCCGGCGCCAAGCCGGGCGCGGCCGCGGCGTTGGGCGCCCCGATCCTGCATCCCAGCAGCTTCGACATGTGGTGCGCCGGCTGCGACTACCGCGGGGAACCGCCTCCGCCGGCGGCGGCCTGGAGCGTCAAGTACGAATAGGGATCCCGCTTCGGAAGGGGTCCGGGGCCCATTGTCGGGGGAGTGATGAGTCGCAAGAAGGGCTTTACGCTGGTGGAACTCCTGGTGGTGATCACCATCATCACGCTGCTGGTATCGCTGCTCGTGGTGCTGATCGCGAACGTCATCGACAAGGCGCGCTACACGAAGACGGCGGCGATCATCAAGCTGCTGGACGACGGCTGCAAGACCTACCATCTGGACTTCAGCCAATATCCGCCGAACGACAAAGGGGACTCCCGGAGCCTGCATCATCACCTGGGGATACCGCGGAAGATCACCATCCAGAAGAACGACGTGGGCGGGAACCTCGTCACGACGAAGCCCCCCATCATCGAGTTCCAGCGCGACATGCTGGGCGACACCAAGGCAGGCGCCCCGGATCCGAGGACCAATCCCGTCCCGATCGTCGACGGCTTCGACAACCCGGTCCGCTACAAAGTCCCGGGCAAGTACAACAAGAAGGGCGTCGACATCTGGTCGCCCGGCAAGGACGGGAAGGATCAGCTGGAAGAATCGGTGCCCGGCTACGACGACGTGACGAACTGGAGCAAGGAGTTTTAGATGTCCCGGAAGGGCTTCACGCTCCTGGAAGTGCTGATGGGCCTCGTGATCCTGGCCATCCTCGCGGGCCTCACGTTGGGGTTCTTCCAGGCAGCCGAGTCCTCGAAGATTCGGGTTTCCGGGATTCGCGTTCACGGCCTCGGGGTTCAGGTCGGCATGTTCGTGAAGCTGAGGGGCTTTCCGCCGGCCACCCTGGAGGAGCTCGCCTCCAGGCTCGACAGGACGGATTGGATGAGGGCCGGAAAATTTGTCGACGCCTGGGATCGCCCGATCGAGTACCGCGTCGACGGGAAGGAATTCCGGGTCTGGTCCTGCGGACCCGATGGAGTCTCGGGAACGGGCGACGACATCGAGTACAAGAGGAACTGACAGGATGAGCACGATGAGACGGCGCCAGGCGGGCTTTACGCTGATCGAACTGCTCATCGTCATCATCATCATCGTCCTGATGGCGACGCTGTCGGTCGCGCTCCTGTCGGTCTTCTTCCGAGGCCAGGGCGCCCGTCAGGGCGCGATGGTGGTGATGCAGGTCCTGGCCCAGACCAAGCAGGAGGCGGCCAAGACGCGCCACTACCACTTCGTCGTCTTCTCCAAGCCCGGCGAGGACGGCTGGATGGAGATTCACCGCGACATGGACAACAACGGGCTCTATAACGGCGACCAGAACCCCAAGACGCCCGATCCCGATCCCAGGATCGATGACGGACTCGTCGAGCTGCCCCGGAACGTGACCTTCGAGTACTCGCCCCAGTGGCTGGCCATCTCGCCGTCGGGCTACTGCTCCTTCAACCCGGGCTTCAAGGAGATCCAGGCGTCGACCTTCGACAAGGTCAAGAACGGCCCCAACCCCAAGCCCGTGGGCGACATCATCCTCCGGGTGATGAACAAACCCTTCGTGATGTGCCTGGATCTGGACCGGGCCAGCGGCAAGATCCGCCGCGACATGTTCCTGAACGACGAGTCGAAATAGTGAAGACAGGACGGAGGCTTCCGATGAAGACCCGCCCGCGCGAGCGCGGCATGACGCTGATCGAGATCCTGATCGCGCTCATCGTCATGGTCCTCGGCGTCCTGGGCATCCTGGCGCTGTTCCCTCCCTCCCTCGAGATGGCCAAGGAGTCGATGGAGGAGACGAATGCGGCAATCCTCGCCGAGTCGGTGGCCGACTCCCTGATGGAGGCC
>DATGFI010000384.1:0-2230 GCA_035309205.1 Planctomycetota bacterium
CGAGGAAGACATCGCCCTGGCCGTATTCCCCCGGTCCGGTCTTGAAGAAGCCCTGGAGCGCGGCGGCCCGCCGGGGGTCGCCCAGGGCCCGCACCGCTCTACGGATCTCAGGGACCTTGGTCATCGGGCGAGTGTCGAATCAGCAAACGCGGCGGTCCGCCGTTCGACTATACCGCCCAGATCTTTCCATTCGGGAACTCGTGGGCATCGAGGGTTTCGGGCTTCATTCGGATCGAGTATCCCGGTGCGGTCGGGGGAAGATAGCGGCCCTTCCGGATCACGACCGGGTCGAAGAAATGCTCATGCAGATGGTCCACGTATTCGAGGATCCGGTTCTCGAGCGAAGCGCCGATGCAAAGGTAGTCGATCAGCGACAGGTGCTGGACGAATTCGCAGAGGCCCACGCCGCCGGCGTGCGGGCAGACGGGGACGCCGAACTTCGCGGCCATGAGCATGACGGCAAGGATCTCGTTGACGCCGCCGAGGCGGCAGCTGTCGACCTGGCAGAATTTGATCGCCTCCGTCTGGAAGAGCTGCTTGAAGATGACCCGGTTCTGGCAGGCCTCGCCGGTGGCGACGCCGATCGGCGCGATCGCACGGGCAATGGCGGCATGCCCCAGGACATCGTCGGGGCTGGTCGGCTCCTCGATCCACCACGGGTCGAAGCGGGCGAGTTCCTTCATCCACCGGATGGCCTCGCCCACGTCCCACTTCTGGTTGGCGTCGACCATGAGCTTGCGCTCGGGGCCGATCTCCTCGCGCACGATCGAGAGCCGGCGGATGTCGTCCTTCAGGTCGCCTCCGACCTTCATCTTGAAATGGTTCCAGCCCCCGGCGATGCCTTCGCGGCAGAGCCGCCGGATCTTGGCATCGTCGTAGCCCAGCCAGCCCGCGGAGGTCGTGTAGGCGGGAAAGCCGTCGCGCCGCATTTCGGCCTCGCGTGCAGCCTTGGTCGGCGCGTTCCTCCGGAGGATCGCCAGGGCCTCCTCCGGGGTGAGGGCGTCGGTGATGTAGTGGAAATCGATGAGCGACACGAACTGCTCCGGCGTGAGGTCGGCCGCAAGCTTCCACACGGGCTTGCCTTCCGACCGGGCCCAGAGGTCCCACAGGGCGTTGATGACGGCGGCGAGCGAGATATGAGCGACGCCCTTCTCGGGCCCGAGCCAGCGGAGCTGGCTGTCCTGGGTGAGGCGCCGCCAGAAGGCACCCATGTCCTTCGTAATCGACTCCAGCGTCTTGCCGACGAGCAGGGGCTTGAGCGCCCGGATCATGGCGACGCAGACTTCGGTGCCGCGACCGCAGGTGAACGTGAGCCCGTGGCCCTCCAGGCCTTTGAGGCTGTCGGTCTTCAGCACGACGTACGCCGCGGAATAGTCCGGATCGAGATTCATCGCGTCGGAGCCGTCGAGGTGCTTCGACGTGGGGAAGCGGATGTCCCGGGCCACGACGTCGGTGATGGTGATCGTCATATGGAATTCCTTACGGATCGAGCGCCCAGTGATAACGGCTTTTCGGATGCCCGTCCAGCAATTCGCGCCCCCCTGGAGTAGAAAACGCGCCTCCGTCTTCATGACGGAAGGTCCCCGGGGGGACCTCGGGCGGGGGATCCCATGGGCCCTTATCTTCTAACGGCTGAGGATGCCGCCTTCTCAAGGCGGAGATGCGGGTTCAACTCCCGCTGAGGGTGCCAAATTGCTCGCGATCCGGGGACGTGGTGTAAGAGCAGCATCGCGGTCTTTCAAGCCGCTCGTCCCGGTGCGAATCCGGGCGTCCCTGCCAGCCTCCGTCCGCTTCAGCGGAAGAGCGGCGGCCCTTGACCCGGGGAAGCCGGTGCGATGCCTGACGGGGGCACCATCAAGATCGAACCTCGAAGCTTCAACAGACTAGCGGCGGCGTCTTAAGCCGAGGAATCAGGTGCAATTCCTGATGGAGGTCCCAAGCTTCGGGATCCCCGTTCCGCGGGCTGCAAGCCCACGGCCGTCCGTGCAGAGGGCGGTCTCGGGGCCTCTCCGGCCCGCGGTATCTTAGTCCCCCCGTCCGGAAGAGCGGAGACCTGGGAACGGCGCCCTACCTGTTTCGGGAGCAGGTAACGGCCCAGTGCAAGTCTGCGGTCGAAGACCAGCCTCGATTCCATCCAGGCCCGCCCGGGGGGAGGGAGCGTCCTTGAAGCGGGAGGAAGGTGAAACGGGCGGCAGCGGGGTGCCCCGGGCGCGTGCCGCGGGTCCGTAGG
>DATGFI010000385.1:0-2356 GCA_035309205.1 Planctomycetota bacterium
CGGCATCCTGAGCGCGATGTGCACCGCGGTCGTGATGCTGGGACTGAACCGGCTCTCCGACGTCGAGCCGCGGACCATTGTGCTTCACTTTTCGATGGTCTCGACCGGGATCATGGGAGCCGTCTATTTCCTGGCGGCCCCGAAGGGGTCGATCGGCGCCTTCGCGGACCATCGGGGGCTCGCGATGCTCATGGCCATGGGCGTGCTCGGCACGGTCGGACAGATCGCCCTCACCAAGGCCTTCGCGTCCGGCGATCCGTC
The DNA here is from genome assembly GCA_035309205.1 of Planctomycetota bacterium. Lineage (GTDB taxonomy): Bacteria > Planctomycetota > MHYJ01 > MHYJ01 > JACPRB01 > JACQFK01. The sequence goes on from DATGFI010000385.1 coordinate 262, forward strand.
GAAAGTGTCGGTCGTGGGGCTGTCGGAACTGATCTTCGGCGTGGTCTACGACCGGGTCCTCTGGCACCGGCAGTTCGGGGTTCTCACCCTGGCCGGGATCACCCTGGTCGCGGCGCCGACGGCGTGGCTATTGGCGACGAGCCGGAGAGCGCGTTCAGGATCACCCCCACCGCTTGGATCATCCGTGCCCGCGAAAGCTCCTTGAACGAGGGAAGATGGACGAAGCCGCAGGGCCCGTCCATCCACGTCAGCCCCCGATAGAAGACGTGGTTGCACAGAAACGTCCCTGCGTGGTGGGAGATCGTGGCGCGAAACCCTCTCTTTATCAGGCGCTGTTGCAGGTCGCGGAGAGGCAGCCGGGTCTCGATCGCAAGGGGACCGCCCTTCTGGATCGGACGCCGCCAGGCGACATTCTTCCCCGCGGCCTCGTGATGGTCGACGTTGAGCGCGACGGCCTCAAGCGCGAGCGATTTCCGGGAATCGGCCAGGCCCAGCATGAGGAGCGCCTCCGGGCGGCGGCGCCGGAGCCCCTGCCGCAGCTGGCGGTCCACCGTTCGAAAGTCGACCGGCAGCTCGATGCCCCCGAGCTCCCGCGCGACTTCCCCGCTGGGGTTGACCTCGTGCGAGTCCCAGGGACCGAATCCGGTGACGAGAACGTTCACGGAATGAATATAGCGCTCAAGAAGCCCGCCGTTCTACTCCGAAATAACTTGCCCGTGGAATTCGTTGACAGTGCAAGGAGTCTCTTTAGAATGACTCGTGTCCGCGGCAGTAGACACTGCAACTTGGAGACACACAATCGTGCCGCTGGAACTTCGACCGGGGATGACAGTGCCGATTCCGTGCCGGCATTGCGAAAAGACGATGATCCGATGCACGGTAAGCGAGGGCGGTCAGTCTCTGACCTGCCAGCGCTGTGGATGCGCCACCGAGGTGAAGGTGTACACCGATAGCGGGGACCTTCGCATCAAGACCTCGAAAGGCGCCGTACGGGTCAAGCCGACGTCGTCTTAATCAGAGTAGGGGCGAGATGGCTTTGCCTTACTCCTGTACCCATCTGTCAGTCCCTACACAGCCCGGGGATGCGCCTGATCATAGACTTCCTTGAGTCTATGGGTGGTGACATGGGTGTAGATCTGGGTGGTCGTCAGATTCGCATGTCCCAGTAGCTCCTGCACCGCCCGCAGATCGGCTCCTCGGTTCAGGAGATGGGTCGCAAAGCTGTGGCGCAGCGTATGGGGCGTGACGGACTTCCGGATGCCCGCGAGCATCGCCCGGCGGTCAAGGATCCGCCGGACGCTGCGGACGTTGAGCCGGGTGCCGTTCTTGTTGATGAAGAGGGCTTCCACCCCGCTCATTAGCTTCTCCACCCGGACGGCGCGCTCGGAGAGGTATTCCTCGATCCCCCGCGTGGCGCCCGTCCCCAGCGGCGCCAATCGCTCCTTCCCGCCCTTCCCCCGGACGACCGCAAAACCCTGGTCGATCTGGAGGTCCCCGAGATCCAGACCCGTCGCTTCGCTCACGCGAAGTCCGCCCCCGTAGATGGTCTCCAGCAGCGCCCGGTCGCGTCGGTCGGTAAAGCCGTCCCCGGTCGTCGACTCGAGCAGCCGCGTGACCTCCTCCTCATCGAGGAACGAGGGCAGCTTCTTCTCCAGTCGGGGCGTCCGCACCTGTCGCACGGGGTTGGCGTCGATGCCGCCCCGCCGGAGGAAGTAGTCGTAGAAGGTGCGGAGGCAGGCGAGCATGCGGGCCATCGAGCTCTTCTGGTACGACTCCGCGTGAAGCTTCGTGAGGAAGCGTCGGACCGCGAGGACCGTGACGTCCGGCGCGAGGAGCTTCGCCTCCCCGCCCACGAACTCGGTGAATCGGTCCAGGTCGCCTCCATAGGCGCGGACCGTATGGGGAGACAGATTGCGCTCGGTCGCCAGATGACGGAGGAATTCTTCTCTAGGACCCATGCGGGGTGGCGATCTCCCAGGCGCGGAGGATGATCCGGTTCGACACGAACTGCAGGTAGAGCGGTCCGACGGCCAGGAGCTCCGATTCCCGGATCGACATCTTGTCCGCGTAGGCCTGGACGAGACGGCGCGTCCCG
>DATGFI010000386.1:0-4376 GCA_035309205.1 Planctomycetota bacterium
AAAACGTCCCGTCGGCGCCGATCGGTACACCACGGACCACGTTGCCCAGGGCGACTCCCAGGAAGAGCGCCAGGAGTGCGCTGGACACGGAGAAGACGACATCCCAGAACGACGTCCAGGCGGGGTGGTCGATTTGGTGCCGGAATTCGATGCCCAGCGCGCGGCCGGTCAGGAGCCATAGGAGGATCATCAGGGGCAGGTAGAATCCGCTGAAGGAGGTGGCCAGAAGCGTCGGGAACGCCACGAAGATGGCGCCGCCGCTCGCGAGCAGCCAGACTTCATTGCCGTCCCAAACCGGGCCGACCGCGCGGACGATCATCGACCGCCCCGGGATCGACCGCGCGACCCAAAGATGGATGATTCCCGCCCCCAGATCGTAGCCATCCAGCACGACGAAGGTCGTCAGCGTCAGGGTCAGGAGGCAGAACCAGAGTGTTGCCATCTCAGGTCGGATGCGGTTCCGGGAGGGATACCGGGCCTTTCTGGATCTTGCGAACGACGAGCAACAGAAAGAGGGCACTGAGGAGGGCATAGAGGCCCATGAATCCCAGCAGCGAGAACAGGGCGTTGCCCGCTGAGACGTGCGACGAGACGCCGTCACAAGTTCGGAGAATCCCATGGACCAGCCAGGGCTGCCGGCCAAGCTCGGCGGTGACCCAGCCCGCCGTGTTCGCGATATAGGGGAAGGGGAGCAGGAACATCAGGGCCCAGATCATCCAGCGCTGCTTGAACAGGGTGCCTTTCCAGAGCAGGAGGGCGGCGAGGCCGAGCACTCCCAGGAGGATGGTCCCCAGGCCGACCATGATATGGTAGCAGTAGTAGAGCAGGGGGATGTTTTGCGGCCACTGCTGGCGCGGAAACGCTTCCAGCCCCAGGATCTCCGCCTTCCATCGGCGGTGCGTCAGAAAGCTGAGAGCGTCCGGAATATGGAGCGGATTGTCCAGGCGCATCCGTTCCAGATCCGGTTGCCCGACGAGGACGAGCTCCGCCCCGCGCTCGGTGCGATACAGTCCTTCCATCGCGGCGAACGTGACCGGTTGCTGGAGGGCGACGTTCTTTGCCTGCGAGTCCCCGGTGGGAAAGGCGACGAGCAGGACCGCCGGCAATCCGACCAGGACGCCCAGCCGGACGAATAGCTTCCCCTGTTCCTCATGCAACTTCACCAGGACGTAAAACGCTCCGATAGAGGCCATCACGACCGACGAGGTGACGAGCGAACCCAGGATGATGTGGGGATATTGCCAGCAGAGCCAGGGATTTGTCAGGACGGCCCCGAGGCTTTCGAGTTCAATCCGCCCATCGGGCGTTACGCGATGTCCGACGGGGTGCTGCATCCACGCGTTCGTCGCGGTGATAAAGAAGCCGGAGATCCAGGTGCCCAAGGCCAGGAGCACGGTGGCCGCCGTATGGCCGCGCGGGCCCAGTCGGCGTTCGCCAAACAGGACCAGGCCGAGAAATGACGACTCCAGGAAGAACGCGAAGAGTCCTTCCATCGCGAGGGTCTGGCCAATCACGCCTCCGGCCCTCTTCGAAAAAGCGGACCAATTCGTGCCGAATTGAAATTCCATCGGGATGCCGGTGACGACGCCCATGGCGAAGTTGATCGCGAAGATGCGGACCCAGAAACGCGCGGCGGTGTCGTATGCGGGGTTCTGGGTCCTCAGGGCCTGGACTTTCAGGGCTGCGATGAGGACCGCAAGCCCCATGGTGAGCTGGGGAAACAGGTAGTGATAAACGATCGTAAAGGCGAAGTGAAAGCGATGGGCGCTGAGCGCGGTGTCCACCTGCGACCACGGTAACAAGCCTCCCGGCGGGCCGTCAACCGGCTAATTCACGTTCGTCCCGCAGACGGCGATGGGATTGCCGGGAATCATCAGGATGCCGCCGCATTCGAACTCGTCATCGCCCTTGGGGCCGCAGCCGAACCTTGCGCCGCCATTGGTCGCGAAGACGACAGGACGGCAGCGGTAGTTGATGATCCTGCGTCCCTTGAAGTCCGCGACCGTGACGATCTCGGTCTCGATCCCGTGCGTGTCGGCGACCTCGGCGTAGACCGGGTCCGCCATGCGTTCGTCGCGCAGCTCGCGGACGATCGTTCCCTGGTCCTTCGAAAACTTCACCCACTGAAGCGTCCGGTCCCCACGGCTCACCACGATGAAGCCGGTGTCCGCGCCGCCCGGCGTCCCCTTGGCCGCGATCCAGACGGGATTCCTTCCCACCGCCAGGCGGCCCGCCTCCCGGATCCCCTCGGCGTTCGGCGCCTCCCCGGTCGCCAGGCCTCCGACCCGGTAGCTGATTAATGTCCCGTCCTGGCAACCGATGAATGCGCGGGCCTGGAGGCCGCCCGTCGTGCGGGCGTAGACGCTGACGGGCCTTGGAACGTCGATGCTCGCGACGACCGCGGGCCGGAGCGAGGGCTCCGCATCGAAGGTCCAGGGCCATTGCCGGGGTTTAGGGCCCAGGTCGCGCGTCTTCCGCCAGCTCTCGGAGCTTCCAAAATAAGCCTGCTTGATGCCGGAGAAGAGAGGCTGCAGGTCGATAAAGACGGCCTTCTGCTCCTGTTTGGACAGCACTACCGCATAGCCGGTCGTGCTGATCCAACCGGCGTTGCTGCCTTTCACGAAGGACCCCCGAATCTCGGGGTTGCCGAGGTCGATCTCCTTAGGAAGGACGTTTCCGCCCCCGGAGGAATGGAGCCAGCCTCCGCTCTTGTCGCCACCGCCGCTGACCGCGGAGGGAAGTTGGATCGGCAGATCGACGTAGCCCAGCAGCTTGATGTCCGAGTAGCTCGCCACGCTGGGCAAGAGCGGGTAGCGATCGTGCCAGTCGTGCGCGAAGTTCGGAGCGCAGCTTTCCATGGCGAGGATGGCGAGCTGCCCCTTGCGCTGTCGGGTGTCGAAAACGGTGACCAGGACCATTTCGTTGCGAGGCGTGACGGCGAGGGCGGTCGGGACTTTGTCGGTCGGGAACTGAAAGACCGGATGCGTTCCCTGGGAGGTGGCCGTGCCCGCAGTCCCAACGAGCCCGTTTCGAAAGACGATGACGGCATGATTGGACCAGGTTCCCATTCCCCGGGCGATGCCCACCGGGCCGCCCGGCGACGCGCCCCGCTTTTCCCGCCACTCCTGCACCGCCGGATCGGGACGGAAGCCTCCCCACCACGGAGGCTCCGGCTTCTCGCTCAGGCACTTGTTCTCCATATCGAGGACGAGAATTCGGTCCAGGCCGGCGCCGCCGGAGTCAGTGGCATAGAGGACCTGGGCCTGCGTGCTGCTGAAGTCGCCTGCTTCCTTGACGGGCGGCCCACCGACCTCGTAGGTCATCCCCTTCGCGTTTCGGGCCCAGGGACAGAACTTGGGAGCCGGCTGAAAAAGCATGGGGGGGGCCTTTCGTCCGCTTCCGGACGGGTTCGAGGTCATGTAATCCGGTCCCAACCGGCGATTCCAGCCGCCCGCACTGACATCCCAGAGGTCGTGGAGGCCGGACTCGATACCCGGAACATCCTGGGCGCCCAGGAGGAAGCCGCCCAGCGTCAGGACCGGCAAGAAGCGAAGCATGGTCGTTCCTGACTATGGTCGATGATCCGATCTCCGTTACTGTTTTCCGTCCCCCGGAGCGAGGTTCGGCGCGTAGAGATAAGTGCACATTGAGGAGAACTACTATGCGGTTCTTTGCTTATACTGTCTTGGCCTTGTCGGTCGCGCTGGCGCTCCCGGCGTCAGCCCAGGACCAGAAAAAGAAGGAGGCACCTTTGCCTGCCGATTCGCTCTACAAGCTGCAGGCCAAGTCCCTGGATGGGAAGCCCGTCCACCTGTCCGACTACGCCGGAAAAGTGACCCTGGTAGTCAATGTGGCCAGCCAGTGCGGTTACACCAAGCAGTACAGCGGGATGGAAAGGCTTTATGAGGAACTGAAGGACAAGGGCTTCGTGCTGCTCGGGTTCCCGAGCAACGATTTTGGCGGCCAGGAGCCCGGATCGCCCGAGGAGATCCAGAAGTTCTGCTCCTCAAAGTACAGCGTGACCTTCCCGCTCTTCGAAAAGGTCGTCACCAAGGCCGGCAAGGATCAGTCGCCGATCTATGCCAATCTGCAGGCCCAGGCGAAGGAGCTTCCAGCCTGGAACTTCTCCAAGTACCTCGTGGGGAAGAACGGCAAGGTTGTGAAGTTCTACAAGAGCGCCGTGACTCCCGAAGATCCCGGCCTGCGGGCCGACATCGAAGCCGCCCTCAAAGGATGAACCCCGGGCCCCGCGCGGATCGACGGGTCCGCGCGGGGTCCCTTCGTCTCAGCATGAAATGAGCTCACCCCGGGCGGATCCCCCGGTAAACTCGTGGATATGTCCCGCGACGAGCAGCTCTGGATCATGGTCGACGTCG
>DATGFI010000387.1:0-4627 GCA_035309205.1 Planctomycetota bacterium
AAGTTCGGCGCGCCCCCCTGGCCGCTTTGTCCGTGAAAGAAGAGGTGCAGTCCGGCCGGATTCTCCTCGGAGTAGGACGCCGGCACGCAGACGTAGTAGTTGTAGCCCGGACGGGAGGTCTTGACCTGGTACGTTCCTTTCTTGCCCGCGTTGTCGGAAGGTTTCGGGGCGGGGCGAACCGGGGGATTGGCCTGGCTGCCAGCCAGAAGAGGGGCCAGGAGGATGAAGCAGGATGCCCAGAGACTGATCGACCTCATCTCGCCCTCCACACCCTGCTCCTTAGACGTTCAAGGGCGCCGCAGTTCACGATAATCGTGATATTTAGTTCCTTCCATCGGCGCGGCCGGGGGTCAGGAATTCGGGAGGAAAGGGAAAGAGCGGGAGGCTAAGGATCGAACGCGGCCCGAACGGCATCGCTGGATCAGAACCACCAGAGGTAGGAAATCTCGAAGGACAGCCCCGGGGAGGAACTCGTCAATCCCGGCCCCACCGAGATCAGAAGCCGGCTGTCATTCTTGAAATAGTGATCGTACTCGAAGAGAACGACGTCGTACGAAGGGGTATGAGGAACGATGCGGGTAGAGCCGTCCAACTTGACCGAGAGAACGTTTGACGGGTTGAATTTATACCCGATGGTCCCGCCGTAATAGATGGTGTCGTGAAAATCCGTCACCTTTGAGGGAATGTCTTCGGGCTGGCCGATGAAGCCATAACCCAGGTCCAGCTCGAGCTTCAGGTGCTTCCACAGGGTCGTCCCTGAGCTCAGCCGGATCGTTTCGTCATAGGAGCCGGTTCCCAGTCCCCGCTCATCGTCGGCGGTCGGGAACTTGACTTCGCCCTCCGCGAGGAGATAGGGAAGCTCGTCTTGAGCCTCCATCACGTAGTATCCCCCGTCCAGGAGGATGTCTCCGATCCCCCCCTCGGTCTTGGGACGACGCTGGGCCTTTCCGCCCACGCGGACAAGCCGGCCGCCCACGCGTAGGACATTTCCACGGCTCCGCTGGATGTCGTAAGGAACGGTGAGGCTCGCCACGACCCCGTCGTGATCGTAGCCCAGTTCGGCGGGAATGCTGAAGAAGACGGAGGGCAGGCGCCCGCCGTAGCGGCCGACTTCCAGGTCCGCACCAAGCTCCATGGAGATCCGGCTCAAAAAGTCCGCCTCCGCCGAGCGATCGACGTCGGCTTGGGTCCTCTTCTGCGGCTCCCCGAGGGGAGGAGTTTGTGCCCAGGAGGACTGCGGAAAGATCGCGAGCAGCAGACCGACGGCGCTAGCGCAGAGCCACGGGAACGTTCGCATTGGTAGGCAGATCCTCAAATGGGGGTCAGCGATGGGGCCGATGCGGGTGGGAGGGATGATGGTCGGGCTTGGGAGCGTCACGGTCATCCTTGCGAGGGTGGTCGGGATCGGGATCTTTGCGATCCCCGTCCCCGCGGTCGCCGTCGGGAGTCCGACGCGCGGGGTCGACGGGCGGCGCAGGATTGGGATCCGGTGTCTTGGGAGTCGCCGTGGTGGTTTTCTCCGGAGGCTTCGAATCCTCGGAGACCTTCGGCCGGGTCCTTGCCTCGTCCTTCAAGCGCTCCTGCGCGAAGAAGGCCTTGCCCGCCTCCTGAGCCTCGCGGACTCGTTCGGGAGCCTTGCCGGAGACCAGGAGCGCCTCGTCATAGTGGGCCCGCTCCTCGGGGGGCACGGTGGCCAGGATCCGCGTCCAGCCCTCGTGCAGCTGCCGAGCCCTCTCGATGTACCGGGCTCCGGCGGGATTCATATCTCGGCCTTCCGCAGCCCCGCACTCGATCGTACCGGCCGCGCCCGTGGCCATCAGCCGGGTGTAACTCTCTCCAAGGCCACGACCGAGACGTTCCCGCTCTTCGCTCGGAGCCTGCTTCTGGAGATGTTCCCGCTCCCGGAGGCGTTCCTGAGCCTGGCCAATGAAGAGATCCATCCGGCGGTCGCTGTCGTGCGTCTTGGCGAGCTCGATCATTTCGCGGGTCATTTTGAGGATGTGCCCGCGCTCCCCGGGAAGGACCGGACGAGCCTCTTGCGCGGCGGGTGCTGGCGGGGCCGATTCCCCCTGGGAGAGCATGGTGGTCAGGACGAAGGAGATCGTCAGCAACATCTATTATGGCTTCCCGAGATCCCTCGACATCGCAAGCGCTTCCTCGAGGGTCTCTTTCAATTTTCCGGTGGCGGTCCCGCCCAGTTCCACCAGAGCGCGCTCGTGTCCGCGCGCCCGTTCCGCCGCGGCGGACCGGGCCAGCGCCAGGTCCTGCGCAGATTCGGCACGGTCGTGAAGCACGCTCTTCACTCCTTCTCCAAGAAGGAGCAGGTACGCGTCGGCAAGCTCCGACGCGAGGGGGGGATCCCGGCGGATCGCCTGCCCCAATTCCCCGAGGCGCGCCTCGGCGGCCCGGTACAGGGCCAGAACCCGGTCCTTGGGGGTTTCCGCAAGGCCGATGTCGACCGATTCCTCCGTCATGGCTGCCACGCGCCCAGGAGTGGCCGACGGCAAGGGAGGAGACGCTTCCCGGGCTACCAGAGGCGGCGGGACGGGCTGGCGGACCGGCTCGGGCAGGGAAGGGGGAGCAGACCGCGGACCCGACTCCCGGGGACCCGGGGGCGGCATGACAGGCGGAGCTGGGGAGGGCTCCGGGGAGCGGCCCGTCAAGGGTGCCGTTCCCGGGCCTTTCAGCGGGTCGGGGGCTTGGGGAACGGGAGGTGGCAGGGAGGGGCGACGCGCCGTCCCCACGGGGCCGCTCGATGCGGGTACGCCCAACCAGTAGGCCGCCCCCGCCGCAAGGATCAGGATGGCGGCAGCTGCAGCCCAGACAAAACGCACCTTTCGGGGCTGCTTGAGAGTGCCCGCCGCCGTCGGCCCGGCAGTCAGGATGCGGTTCCGCTGAGCGCGGAAGAAGATTTCCCCGGGATCCGGGACACGCAGACCCGCCTCCAGGAGTTCTTCCACCTTTCGGAGCCGCTGCTGGAGACCCTGGCAGCGTTCGCAGGATTCGACGTGGGCCTCCAGTTCCCTCTCCTGGGAGCTTCCGAGGGAGCCATCCCCCAGGGATGGAATGAGCGCCGCCCTTTCTTCGCAGGTCATCTCAGGCCTCCGCCCGGTCCGGCCAGGTGACCGAGCACGGATTCCAGTTTCTCGAGCGCCGAGAACAATCTCCACCGCACCGTTGCGACCGGGGCTTCCACGATCTCCGCGATGCGGTCGTGGCTCAGGCCCTCGTGGATGCGGAGGACCACGACGGCCTTCTGTTCCGGCGGAAGGGCGTCCACGGCCTTGCGGACCGCCGCCGAGCTTTCTGAGTCCAGGCCCCCCGGCAAAGCGGAGGCCGGCGCCTTCGCCAGGGTCTCCAGGGTGGCCTTGCTTTTTCCCACCCGGCGCAGGTGGTCCACCGAGATGTTCATGGCGATCCGATATACCCAGGAATCGAGCTTCGTACCGGGCTTGAAACTGGGCAGGCTGCGGATGATCTGCAGGAATGTCTCCTGGCAGAGGTCATCCGTATCCGCGTGGCGGCCGGTCATCCGGTAGATCACGGCGTAGATCCGTTTTTGATACCGCTCGACCAGCTCTTCCAGGCTCGGAAGCCGGTCTTCAGCCGGATCCGGCACCCGATCGCTCCGCAAGCGCCCATCTTCCGCCTCCAGCATGGTCATCGGAATGAAGGGCAATTCGTTTGGATCCCGTCGTCAAAATTCTCCCCAGTCCAGGGCAGAAATCCCTTCCCCAGTATATCACTGGAGTAGAGTACGGATCTTGGCCGATTCCATCAGGCCAAATCTGAAGCGGGGATCCGAGGAGGCTGCCCCCCCCTGGGGGGCCGCCGGGAACGCCACAGGCTGGTTATCGGACAAGAAATGGGAATGTTTGCCGCAAGCCGACAATATTCGGAAAAACGGGGCGCCGCAAAAAATCTTTCGCGGTTCAAACGTTCGTCGCCCCTTCCCGATTACCAGGGTGTCGGCCGTCCGGGGGGACGTGAGGTCCGACGTGAAGATCGAACTTGAAGGAGAAAGATATGACTCGCTGGCTCAGGCCCGTCGAACTGGCCCTTGCGGCCGCCCTCGCCACGGCCGCACCCGCTTGGGCGCAGGACTCCGACCCCGGGAAGGACAAGTCGGACGTTTCCAAGGATCGGAAGGACGTGCGGAAAGACAAGGCGGATCTCCGGGAAGATCGCGAAGACCGGAAGGCAGACCGGAAGGATGTCGCGAAAGACCGCGCGGATCTGAAGGAAGACCGAGCGGAGCTGAAGAAGGATGAAAAGGCCGGCAACACCGAAGCGGTGGAGAAGGACCGCGCCGACCTGAAGAAGGACCGCGCGGATCTCCGCAAGGACCGCCGGGACCTCGAAAAGGATGAGAAGGACGCGGCCCAGGACCGGAAGGATCTCCGGAAGGACGAGAAGGACGTCCATCAGGACCGCGACCTGAAGGCCGATCGCAAGGATGCGGCGGCGGATCGCGCCGATCTCAAGGCGGACAAGAAGGACCTGAAGACGGACCGGAAGGACGTCGCGAAGGACCGCGCGGATCTGAAGGAAGACCGGGCGGAGCTGAAGAAGGATGAAAAGGCCGGCAACACCGAAGCGGTGGAGAAGGACCGCGCCGAGCTGAAGA
>DATGFI010000388.1:0-6128 GCA_035309205.1 Planctomycetota bacterium
CCGGCAGAGGGCGCCGATGCCTTTGTACTTGTCCGAGCTGAACGTGAGCCGGACCTGGAAGCTGGCGGCGGGCAGGACCGCCTTCTTGAGCTTGATGCGGGTCAGGAGCGCCCCGCGGAGGCTGACGTCGCGGATGATCGCGCTGCCGCCGTTGACTTTCTTCCCGGCGGGACCCAGGATCTCCACCTTCGCGGGGAGATCCACCTCGTTGCGGACCCAACGACGGAAGTACCGCCGCGCCTCCATTCCTCTGGGCCGTGCCTCCATCGCTTCGATCATGCCTGTGATACGGCCGGGGCCCCCTCCCCGGAGGCCCCGGCTCGAATATTCCCTCGGAGCTGGGCTACTTCTTCCCTTTCTTCTTCGGCTTTCCGGCCGCCCGGGCTTTAAGCACGGCATGCGCCGCCGCCAGACGCGCGATCGGGAGCCGGTACGGCGAGCAGGAGACGTAGTCGAGGCCGGCGCCGTGGAAGAAAATCACCGACTCGGGATCTCCGCCGTGCTCGCCGCAGACGCCGATCTTCATGCCGTCCCGAACGCTGCGGCCCTTCTCCACCGCACCCTTGACGAGGCCTCCGACGCCGACCTGGTCGATCGACACGAACGGATCGACCGGCAGGATCTTCTTGTCCACGTACGGCAGCAGGAACTTGCCCGCGTCGTCGCGCGAATAGCCGAACGTCATCTGGGTCAGGTCGTTGGTTCCGAAGGAGAAGAATTCCGCCTCGAGGGCGATCTGATCCGCCACGAGGGCCGCCCGCGGCACCTCGATCATGGTCCCGACCAGGTACTTCAGCTTCTTGCCGCGGCGCTTGAAGACCTCCTCGGCAACCCTGACGACGATCTCCTTCTGGTTCCTGAGCTCCTGGACGGTGCCGACCAGGGGGATCATGACCTCCGGCACCACGTCCCCGACGTCGAGCGCCGCCTCGAAGATCGCCTCCGCCTGCATGGCGGTGATCTCGGGGAAGACGATCCCCAGGCGGCAGCCGCGCAGGCCCATCATGGGATTGAACTCGTGCAGCTCGTTGACGCGCTTGAGGAGTTTCTCGTTCTCCTCCTTGTTCTTGCCGAGAGCGACCTCGACCATGAGCTCCTCGCGCTTGGGCAGGAACTCGTGCAGGGGCGGGTCGAGGGTGCGGATGGTGACGGGCTTCCCTTTCATGACGTCGAAGAGCCCCTGGAAGTCGGCCCGCTGGAACGGCAGGAGCTCCTTGAGCGCGGCCTTGCGGTCCTCCTCGGTCGTCGCCAGGATCATGCGCTGGACCACCGGCAGCCGCTCGGGAGCGAAGAACATGTGCTCGGTGCGACACAGGCCGATGCCCTCGGCGCCCAGCGCGAGCGCCGCCTTCGCGTCGCGCGGGATGTCGGCGTTGGCGCGGACCTTGAGGGTGCGGATCTCGTCGGCCCACTTCATGAACGTTTCGAAGTACCCGAAGGTCTCCGACTCGGCGGCCTTCATCTTGCCGGCCAGGATCTGAAGGATGTCCGAGTCGCGCGTCGGCACGTCCCCGAGGAAGACCTCCCCGGTCGTGCCGTCGATGGAGACGTAGTCCCCCTCGGACACCGTGACGTTTCCGGCGGTGAACCGGCCGTGGTGCTCGTCGACCTTGATCGCGGAGCAGCCGACGACGGAGGGCTTCCCCATCTGGCGGCCGACCACGGCGGCGTGACTCGTCATGCCTCCAGTGGCGGTGAGCACCCCCTTGGCGGCGGCCATGCCCTCGATGTCGTCCGGGGACGTCTCCGCGCGGACGAGGAGGACGCGCTCCCCCTTGGCGGCCATGTCGACGGCTTTCTCGGCCGTGAAGGCGGCCTTGCCGGCGGCGGCGCCCGGGGAAGCGTTGAGGCCCTTGGCGACGGCGCCGATCTTCTTGCGCTCGGCCGGGTCGAAGATGGGATGCAGCAGCTGGTTGAGCTGCATCGGATCGACCCGCAGAACGGCTTCCTCCTTCGAGATCAGCTTCTCCTTCACCATCTCGACGGCGATGCGGACGGCCGCGTGGCCGGTCCGCTTGCCGCTGCGGGTCTGGAGCATGTACAGCGTCTCGTCCTCGACCGTGAACTCGAAGTCCTGGATGTCGCGGTAGTGCTTCTCCAGGTCCTTCGTGATCCGGTGCAGCTCGTGGTAGGCCTTCGGCATGATCTGCTGGAGCTGGCCGATCGGCTGGGGGGTGCGCACGCCGGCGACGACGTCCTCGCCCTGGGCGTTGATCAGGAATTCCCCGTAGAACTTGTTCTCGCCCGTGCTGGGGTCGCGCGTGAAGCCGACGCCCGTGCCCGACTTGTCGCCCGAGTTGCCGAAGACCATGGCCTGGACGTTGACCGCGGTTCCCATCTCGTCGGGGATCTTGTTCATCTTCCGGTACGAGATGGCGCGGGGGTTCTGCCACGACTTGAAGACGGCGTCGCGGGCCAGGCAGAGCTGCTCCCAGGTGTCCTGGGGGAAGTCGCGGTTGGCCCGGGCCCGGAAGTGGTCCTTGAAAATGCCCGAAAGTTCCTTCAGGTCCTTGGCGGACAGCTCCGTGTCGCTGTGGACCCCGCGCTCCTGCTTGCGCTTGTGGAAGTGCTCCTCAAACTCGCCCTTGGGGACGTCGAAGACGACGTCCGAGAACATCATGATGAAACGGCGGTAGCAGTCCCACGCGAAGCGGGGGTTCTTGGTCTTCGCCGCCAGGCCCTCGACGGTCTGGTCGTTGAGGCCGAGATTCAGGATCGTGTCCATCATGCCGGGCATGGAGACCTTCGCGCCCGAGCGGACGGAGACGAGCAGCGGGTTCTTCGCGTCGCCGAGCTTCTTGCCGGCGGCCTTTTCCAGCTGCGCCAGGTACTTTTTCTGCTCGCCGTCGACGTTCTTCGCCGTCTTCTTTCCGTTCTTGTAGTAGTCCATGCACACGAAGGTGGCGATGGTGAAGCCCGGGGGCACGGGAATGCGGGCCTTGCTCATCTCGGCGAGGCCAGCGCCCTTGCCGCCCAGGACGTCCTTCATGTCGCCGTTGCCGTCGGCCTTGCCGTTTCCGAAGAAATAGAAAGCTCTCATTTTCCGCACGCACATGAACGCGCCAGAGGCGCGTAGGTCCAGTCCGGCGGGTAGGCGTAATGCCAGCCGTCGGCACGTCTCACCTGGAGCCGGTACCATGACAGGGTCCGGCCCTTGAAGAAGTCGATGTCGTCCGAGGTGAAGTCGAGCGTGTAGATCGTCAGGAACTTGACGACCCGGATGTCGCGGCTCACGCCGAACTCGGGGCTGCAGAGGCGGAGCTTGCCGTCGTGATAGCCGTGCCCCCGGAGCGAGGCCACCAGGCGGCGCGGCGGCTCGACCGACGCGAAGGCGAGGTAGAAGGCCTCGGACGGCAGCAGCTTCATCGCCGCCGGCGACAGGATCTTCTGCGCCGTGCCGTACTCCCTCGCGGCGATCAGCTCCTGGAAGACCGGGAAGACCTGGGCCGGGTCCTTGAGCCGTTCCCGGAGCTCGCTCAGGTCCGGAGTCTGGGCAAGGGCGCAGACGGCCACGAAAAGGAGATTCATCAGGCGTCGAGATTGTAGTGATGCGCCCCCGGGGTGTCAATTCTCCCGCCGACCGGGCCCGACCCCGCGCTAGGTTTTAGATTGACCCCCCGAGCACAGGGGGGCATAATTTTAATCAGATGCCTCCGCCCACCACCGCCCGCAAGCTCCTCGGAAAGATCCTCGAGGAGATGAAGGTCGTCAACGCCGTCCAGGTCAAGACCGCCCTCAAGAAGCAGATGACCGAATCCGGGAAGAAGCTGGGCGAGATCCTGGTCGAGATGAACGTGGCCACCCTGGCGCAGATCACCGAGGCCCTGGCCCGGCAGTTCGACTACCCCTACGTCGATCTCAAGAGCCTCAAGATCAATCCCGAGGTGACCAAGGCGGTCCCCCGCAACATCTGCGAAGAGAACAGGATCTTCCCCATCAAGTCCACCGGCCGGCACATCACCGTCGCGATGCATGATCCGCTGGACCTCTTCGCCCTCGACAACCTGAAGTTCATCCTCAACATGGAGATCGACATCGTCCTGGCCCCCAAGGACACGATCGAGGGGGCGATCGACAAGTACTACGGCAACAAGGCCAAGTCCCTGATGTCGGAAACCATCGACCAGGCCACCCAGTCCCAGGCGGACATCAAGGTCCGCGGCGCCGAGATGGACCTGGGCGACGCGGGCGACGACGACGCCCCGGTCATCCGGTTCGTCCAGGTGATGATCGCCGAGGCCTGCAAGCAGCGGGCGAGCGACATTCACGTGGAGCCGATGGAGGACCGCCTCCGCATCCGATACCGCGTCGACGGCATCTGCCGCGAGGTCCAGGCTCCGCCCAAGCGCCTTCAGGGCGCGGTCCTGTCGCGCATCAAGATCATGGCCGAAATGGACATCGCCGAGAAGCGCAAGCCGCAGGACGGCCGCATCCGCATCTCGGTGGACGGCCGGGAACTCGACATCCGCGTGAGCGCCCTTCCCGCCACGCACGGCGAGTCGATCGTCATGCGCCTCCTGGACAAGAAGGGCGGACTCCTGGGCCTGGAGGAAATGGGTTTCCACTCGGCCGACTACAAGCGATTCCGGAGCCTGATCAAGCGGCCCAACGGCATCATCCTGGTCACCGGCCCCACCGGCAGCGGAAAGACGACCACGCTCTACGCCGCCCTCAAGGAGCTCAACCGGCCCGACGTCAAGATCATCACCGCCGAGAACCCGGTCGAATACAACCTGGTCGGCGTCAACCAGGCCCAGGTGAAGGCCCACATCGGGATGACCTTCCAGCGCATCCTCCGGGCCATGCTGCGCCAGGCCCCCAACATCATCCTGGTCGGCGAAATCCGAGACGAGGAGACGGCCGAGATCGCGATCCAGGCCGCGCTGACCGGGCACCTGGTCTTCTCGACGCTCCACACCAACGACGCCCCCGGCGCCCTCACCCGACTCATGGACATGGGCGTGAAGCCCTTCCTCGTCGCCTCCTCGATCCAGGCGGCGATGGGACAGCGCCTCGTCCGGGTCCTCTGCCCCAACTGCAAGGAAGTCGATCCGGAGCCCGATCCCGTCGGCCTGGCCGCCCTCAGCATCCGCCCGGAGGACCTCCGCGGCCGCAAGCTCTACCGGCCCGTCGGCTGCGACTCCTGCAAGAACTCCGGCTACCGGGGCCGCAAGGGCATCTTCGAACTCATGGAAATGAACTCCACGATGCGCGACATGGTCTTCAAGAAGGAGCCCGTCCAGAAGATCAAGGAGCAGGCCCGCCTCGGAGGCATGGTGACGCTTCTGGAGGACGGCGTGCGCAAGATCTTCGACGGAATCACCTCCCTCGAAGAAGTCGCCACCATCACCCATCGTGAGGACATCACGTATTAGCAGCGAGGCTGTCGGAATACTTTTTCCCGGTCCGTCCTAGATTCGGGTGAGCCGCTTCCGAAAACGGACACCAAGGAGACGCCATGGCGGTCGAACTGAACAAGCTTCTGCAGCTCGTCGTCGACAAGAAGGCGAGCGACCTTCACTTGACGGTGGGCCTTCCCCCGAGCGTCCGGCTCCACGGCAACCTTCGCTCCCTCAACCTGCCCCCGCTCACCTCCGACGACACGGTCTCCTTCATGAAGGCCATCACCCCCGAGCGCGGCCAGCAGGAGCTGAAGGAAAAGGGCGGCTGCGACTTCGGCTTCTCCTTCGAGAAGAAGGCCCGCTTCCGCGTCGCCGTCTACATGCAGAAGGGCCAGTGCGGCATCGCGCTGCGGCTCATCCCCAACAAGCTCCTGGCCTTCGACGAGATCGGCCTGCCGCCGTCGACCAAGAACCTGCTCTTCCGTCCCCGTGGCCTGATCCTCGTCACCGGCCCGACCGGGTCGGGCAAGACGACCACCCTCGCGACGATGGTCGACTTCATCAACACCGAAGACGACTGCCACATCATCACGGTCGAAGACCCGATCGAGTACTACCACGAGCACAAGAAGTCGATCATCACCCAGCGCGAGGTGGGCGTCGACGTCGGCAGCTTCGCCGAAGCCATCCGCCGCGCGCTGCGCATGGATCCGGACGTCATCCTCGTCGGAGAAATGCGCGACCTGGAGACGATCCAGACCGCGATCACGGCGGCCGAGACCGGCC
>DATGFI010000389.1:0-4360 GCA_035309205.1 Planctomycetota bacterium
CTGATCAATCAGGCCATGAACACCCACGTGCTGGCGTGGTGGCATGCGCGCCAGCCCCAGGCGAAGCTGATCTCGATCGGCACCAGCTGTTCCTACGCCCCGGATCTTCCCCTGGAGGAGTCGTGGTATCTGAAGGGAGAACCGATCGAGGATCTTCGCACCTACGCGATGACCAAACGGATGCTGCTGATCGGCCAGCAAGGGCTGAGCCGCCAGTATGGATTGAAGTACCTGACCGTCGTCCCCTCGACCCTTTATGGGCCGGGCTATCACGCCCGCGGGAAGCAGCTTCATTTCGTCTTCGATCTCATCCGGAAGATCCTCCGTTGGCGGTCGGGTGGCGAGCCGGCGGTCCTGTGGGGTACCGGCGAGCAGCGGCGCGAGCTGGTCTATATCGACGATTTCATTTCAGCGCTGCTCGGCCTGGTCGACACGGTCGATAATGACTTGGTGAACATCGGCGCGGGAGAAGATCACTCCATCCGCGAGTTTGCCGGGATGATTTGCGACATCGCGGGCGCGGACCCGTCCGCGATCCGCTTCGATCCTACCCGATATGTCGGCGCTGCCAGCAAGAAGCTCGACGTCGCAAAGCTCGCAACTTTGCTTCCTGGCCGTTCCATGCTCTCCCTGAGAGAAGGACTGGCCAGAACCATCGCCTGGATCCGAGCGCATCCCGAGTGGGCGGACCAATGAAGACGACTCTCCTGATCCCCACGCTGAACGAAATCGTCGGCATGAAGGCGATCATGCCGCAGATTCGCCGGGAGTGGGTGGACCAGATCCTCATTCTGGACGGACAATCGACCGACGGCACCGCCGAATACGCGCGCGAGCAAGGGTACGAAGTCTACGTTCAGAAGGAGCGCGGCATCCGGCAGGGCTACAAGGAGGTCTGGCCCCTCATCCGGGGCGACATCGTCATCACGTTCAGCCCCGACGGCAACTCGGTCGTCGACCGCCTCCCTCCGCTCATCGAGATCATGAAGAAGGGCTACGACATGGTCATCGTCTCCCGGTACGCCCGGGGGGCCAAGAGCGACGACGACGATCTGCTCACCGGCTTCGGCAACTGGATGTTCACGACGGTGACGAACCTCCTGCACGGGGGGAAGTACACCGACGTCATGGTGATGTACCGCGCCTACCGGACGAGCCTGGTGCACGAGCTGGGCCTCTACGAGGATACGGCGCACCGTCTGCCGGAGAAGCTGTTCGGCACGCGGATCAGCTGGGAGCCGCTCCTGTCGGCGCGCGCCGCGCGGTACCGGCTCCGTCTGGCCGAAATCCCCGGGGACGAGCCGGCCCGGATCGGCGGGGAGCGGAAGCTCCAGGTCTGGCGCTGGGGCGCCGCTTATATGTTCCAAATCGTGGCCGAGATCTTCCTGCCGAAGCGGCGGGTGGTAAAATAGGGGCATCGTGGCGGAAGAACTCGATCTCCTTCTCGTCTTTCCCAACAACCGGCGAAACGCGTACGGCAGCCTGGCGGATACCCATGCGGGCATCAACGCCCCCCTCCAGACCGCGCTCACCGCGGGCTACGTCCGGAAGGCCGGCCACTCCGTGCGCATCATCGACGCCGACGCCGAAAGCCTGTCGCCCGAGGAGACGGCCGCCCGGATCGCTTCGGCGGGGGCGCGCCTCGTGCTCATCTCGACGGACTCTCTCAATTCCGGCGACGTCACGAAGATGGGCGCGGCGAGCGAGCTCCTCCAGGCGCTCCGGAAGATCGCGCCGGGGGTCACCACGATGCTCGAAGGGGTCGTTCCCTCGGCCTTTCCGGTCCAGATGCTGGAGAAAGAAGGGGCCGACTTCGTGTGCCAGGGCGAGGCCTTCGACCAGGTCGTGGACCTGCTGGGCGTCCTGAAGTCGGGGGCCCCCCATCCCAGCTCGAAGCTGTCCGGGATCTCGTGGATGGACGCCGGAGGGCCCGTGGTGGGCGGCCGCCGGGCGCTCATCAAGAATCCCGACTCGCTGCCCTTCGCCGCCTGGGACCTCCTGCCCATGAGCCGCTACCGGGCGCACCACTGGCACTGCTTCGACCGCCTGGAGCGCCGGCAGCCGTATGCCAGCATCTACACGAACCTGGGCTGCCCCTACACGTGTTCGTTCTGCAACGTGAACGCGGTCGCCGGGCAGGCGAACTTCCGGGCCCGCACGCCGGAGAACGTGGTCGAGGAGCTCGATCTCCTGGTGAAGCGCTACGGCGTGTCGAACATCCGCATCGTCGACAATGTCTTCACGATCCGCCCCGATCTCGTGGAGAAGCTCTGCGACCTCATCATCGCGCGCGGCTACGAGCTCAACTTCTGGGCCTACTGCCGGGTGGAGACGATCAAGAATCCCGAACTCCTCCGCAAGATGAAGAGGGCCGGCGTGAACTGGGTCGCCTTCGGGATCGAGGCGGCCGACGACAAGGTTCGGGACGCCGTGGACAAGGGGTCGTCCCAGGCCTCCATCGACCGAGCGATCGAGCTCACGAGGCAGGCCGGGATCCATATCGTGGGGAACTTCATCTTCGGCCTGCCGGAGGACACGCACGATACGATGCGGAAGACCTTCGAGATGGCGAAGAAGTACCTCTTCGAGTACGCGAACTTCTACTCCGCCATGGCCTATCCGGGGACGGAGCTGCACGAGCAGGCCAAGAAGGAGGGGATCCTTCTCCCGACCTCCTGGAAGGGCTACGGCCAATACTCGGAGGAGGCGCTCCCCATGTCGACGAAGCACCTGAGCCCCGCCGAGGTGCTCGCCTTCCGCGATCGCGCGTTCGTGGAATACACGTCCGATCCGGCGTACCTCGACCTGGTCCGCCGCAGGTTCGGCGAGCCCGCCGTCGACTTCCTCCGGGGTCTCCTCAAGATCAAGCTGCGCCGGCGCCTCCTCGAGACGGCCTAGCCCGCCTGGTCGAAGCCGTCGAAGTGGATGATCTGGCTTCCCAGCGTCTCGAAACGGAACGGGACGTGGAGGAACCTGTCGAGCTTCGCGCGGATCTTCGCATGCTCCTCGGGCCGGGCGAAGAAGAGGAAGAATCCGCCGCCGCCCGCGCCGAGCACCTTGCCGCCCAGGGCGCCCGCGTTGCGCCCGGCCTCGTAGATCGAGTCGATGTCCGACGTCGACACCCGCGAGCTCAGCGAGCGCTTGAGGAGCCAGTTCTCGTGCAGCAGGCGGCCGAAGTCGCCGATGTCGCCGTCCCCCTTCAGGATGTCGGTCGCCGCGGCGACCATCTGGTACATCTGCGTGAGCGAGGGCTTGTTCTCCGGGGTCCGGCGGATCTGCTCGGCGGCGATCTCCGACGCCGTGCGGACGAAGCCGGTGAAGACGAGCATGCAGTGGTTCTGGAAGGAGACCAGGCGGTCCCTGCGGAGGATGATCGGGGACAGGCTGAAGTCGTCGTTGGGGAAGAAATCGATGCGGTTCAGGCCGCCGTGGGCGGTGATCACCTGGTCCTGCGCGCCCACGCTCTCGCTGAGCACGTCGTGTTCAATGTGGATGGCCTCCCGCGCGAGCTGCATCTTGGTGACCATCCGGCTGCGGAGCGCGTGCAGCGCGTGAAGGAGGCCGACCGTGAAGGTGGAGCTCAACCCCAGGCCCGTGCGCGCGGGCAGGTCGCCGTCGTGGTGGATCTCCACGCCGTCGTCGATCTTCAGGAACTTCAGAGCCGCCCGGACCGAGGGATGCTGGATCTCGTCGATCGACTTGACGAGCTCGATCCGGGAATAGAGGATCCGCGATTTGTAGTCGAAGAAGGGGGGGAGATGCCGGACCGAGATGTAGCAGTACTTGTTGATGGAGGTGGCCAGGACGGCCCCGCCGTGCTCCCGGTACCAGGCGGGATAGTCGGTGCCGCCGCCGAAGAACGAGATCCGGAACGGGGTTCGGCTGATGATCATCGCTCGCTCTCCGTTTTGGCGAAAAAGGCCTCGGCCTGGCGGTAAGACTCGGGGGTGCCGATGTCCAGGAACGGGTAGGACCCCCATTGGGCGTAGAAGCCGCGGCCGATCCGGGCGGGGAGCACCTCGCGTTCGAGCGAGACGGATCGGCCCGCCGGGATCTCCTGGACGCCCTCCCGGCCCAGGACGTAGACCCCCGCGTTGATGAGGCCCGGCCCGCTCCTTCCTTTCTCCACGAATCCCAGCACCGACCCGTCCGGGCCGACGTCGACCCCCCCGTACCGGGCCGCATCCTCAACGCGGGTGAGCAGGATCGTGAGCTGGGCCTTCCTCCGGCGGTGGGAGGCCGCGAGCCCCCCCAGGTCGGCGTCGACGTAGGAATCGCCGTTCATCGCCAGGATGCAGTCGGTCGACAGAAGCGGAAGCGCCTTCCGGAGGGCGCCCCCGGTGCCTAGAGGTTCGGATTC
>DATGFI010000390.1:0-4412 GCA_035309205.1 Planctomycetota bacterium
TCGGAGCCGACGAAGAGATACGCTTTTCGGCCGACCACAATGCCCCTCAGAAGCCTCTCGATCGCGTTGGTATCCAGCGGAATGTCCCCGTCCTCGAGGAAGCGACCCAGCGCTATCCATTGTCCCAGCGCGTACCGGATCGCCTCTCCCATCGGGCTCCGGGGGAGGACTTTGAGGACCTCGACGTCGAGCCACTCCTTGAATTCCTTAACGAGGGGGGCCGACTTCGTCTGGCGAAGCGCCAGCCGATCGGCCGGATTGAGATTTATCCCCTCCCCCTCGACCCGGTAGAGCGACCGGATGAATCCCAGGGCAATGCTGGAACGCTCCGGATCCGAATCCCTCGCGTCAAAGAAGTAACGCCTCGTGTGGGTCCAACATCCGATCTCGATCCTGCCGCCGTCCTCGAACAGGATGTCGTAGCCCTTGTAGGCATCGGCGTGGATCTTGCCTTTGAAGTTTTCGAGCATCTTCCGGGGATGCTCCTGTTTGCGGTCGGGCGTGAACTCGTAGAACACCTGATGGTGCCTGGGGTCTCCGAGGTACCCCCACATGCGACCCTGCGCGGTGCGGCCCTTTTTGGGCACGAGGAGCCGCACGATCGTATCGTCGGTGGTGATCCGACCCGACGCCAGAACGTCCCTCCGGATCCGCTCGATAATGGGGTCCAGGAGGTCGATCACCTGGCGGATCCAGTCCGAGAGCGTCGATCGGGAGATCAGAATTCCCGCCCGGGCGTACATCACGCTTTGCCGGTAGCACGGCAAGCCGTCCCCGTACTTGCTCTGAACGACGTGGGCGAGGAGGCTGGCCGTGGGGAGTCCCCGCTCGATCGGCGCCGCCGACATCGGAAGGGGCGCCGTCCGCACCTGGCCCCGGCAGGCCTCCGGGCAGGCGTAGGTATTCCGGCGGGTCACGATCTTGGAGAACGTCCCGGGCTGGTAGTCGAGCTGGGCCGAGTCCTCCCGGCCGATCAAGACCTTCGGCTTTCCACAGCAGGAGCACGTCTTCTGGTCCTCGGGCAGGTCGACCAGGACCACCTTGACGGGAAGGTCCTCCGGGAGGACGCGGGCGCCTGTTCGGTCGGGCTTCCGCTTGGCCGGAGGCTTCTCTTCCTGGCCGCTTCGGGCCGCGGCGGGTTTTTGGGCCTCGAGGGTACCGAAGAAGGAGAAGATCTGCTGTCCTTGGGGCAGGCGCTCGCTCTTGGGGCCGAAGTGCATCCGGCGGAGTTTGGCGATGGCCTGTTCCAGGCTCTCCGCGTAGCGCTTGGCCTCGTGAAACTTCTCGACGTACTGGGCGAGATGGGTCTTGAGAATCTTCGGGTCGTCAGGAAGGGAGGCCACATCGAGCGTCGCGATCGCCGTCATCCACCTGTTGAACCCCGCGTGGGGAAGAATCGTTTTTAAATTCCCAAGGCGGGGCGGAAGATTCTTGAAAAAGATCATGCGCCCCGAGCCTCGGAGTTCGTTCGAGGAGCTCGCACGCCCATCTCGATCCCATCGAGGAGCATCCGGAGCTGTCCCGCGTCGATCTCGATCGAGGCCTGATCGCCGGAGGGAAACCGGAAGATCCCGCTCTCCAGGCGTTTCAGGAGCATCATCCAGCCCGTCCGGTCCCACACCAGACACCGGCAGCGATGGCCCGACTTGTTCCTGAAAACGAAGATCGAGCCCTCGAGCGGCTCGCGTTTCAAGGCCGACTTCACGATGGCGGCCAGAGAATCGAAGCCCTTGCGGCCGTCCACCGCGTCGCAGGCGACGAAGATTCGGGCGCCTGGGGGGAGAAGGGAGATCATCGGGGACCCTCCAGGACGGAAAGGACCTTCCGGAGGATCACCGGGTCGAAATCCCCGGCCACCCGAAGCGTCCGCCCGCCCGAGAGGATCTCGATCGGCCCCTTCGCGGGGGGCGTCTCCATGACCCGGACGGGCAGGATCCGGAAGGTGCGCTTTCCGGGGGCGGCGGCCCGTCGTTCTCGCCGTCGACGCTCACGCTCGGGGATTTCCTTCCTCCAGAACCAGAAGGCGGACTCCCGGACGCGACGTCGGCGGCAGAACTCGCGGACGCCCAGGCCGCTCTTCTTCCAGTCCGCCAGGATGGGAATCCAGGATCGCTCCGTCGGGGTGGGACCGCCGTTCTGGGCGGCCAGCTTTGCTTTGGATACCGTCATCGTGCACCTCCTTCGCA
The DNA here is from genome assembly GCA_035309205.1 of Planctomycetota bacterium. Classification (GTDB taxonomy): domain Bacteria; phylum Planctomycetota; class MHYJ01; order MHYJ01; family JACPRB01; genus JACQFK01. The sequence continues at coordinate 2,187 of DATGFI010000390.1, forward strand.
GAACAAACGCCGCGGAGGGGGTCGAAGTGACGGTCATTCAGGGGTGGTTTCGGTCCGACGCTTACCACCTAAACGCTCTAGACTTACTTATTCGCTAGAAGTGGAGCGATTGTAAGCGTTCGATCAGATTGAACGCTTACTCTAATCAAGACCACATTTGACGAATATCAGTGGCCGCGACTCTCAGCTGAGAGTAATTCTTCGAGACGTGCTTTTGGATCACATCCATACCCAAAAGTGCGAAGTCGCGCCCGGTCGGAGTCTGTCAATAACTCAGGTTTCTGAGTGAGTAGAGTGATCAGGATTTCATCGTAGCAGGAATGCTGCCCGGCATACTCAGCCCTGCTCCTATAGAGTTCATCGAAGCTCGGTCGCACTTGGCCGGGAAGAGGAGGCCCGGAATCGATTCTCGCGTAAGCATCCTTCGCCCCCCTTAGCGCCAGATCGAGAGCTTGCCTCAAGAGCGCCGGAAGATTAGGAAATGGACGCCTCTTTGAGACTTCAAGCGCCCAGTCTGCATCCTCACTTTCGCCCCTAACGATCAAGTCGGCCAGCTTGGCCTGAGAGTCCGGAGACATCAGGATTTCATACTTTTGAAGAGTATTTCGAGAGAAGAATTTGGTTGAGAAAGATGTCGGCGTTGATTCGTCAGGGAGTGCGAGAAGAGATTTCACGTGAGTCAGAGTTGATGAGTCCGCAAAGAACGAAAGAGGTTCGAAGGCGTCTTCGTATCCCAACGCACTCTTCTGCATGTAGAGGTTTTTATACCGGCCGTCGAGGTCTGAGGGCCAAAGGGCGTAAATCGCCCGATCCGAAGTGTTCTTGTCGGCTGCATTTGCCAATCGGAAAAGGGAATTGGCAGACTCTGGTCTTCCTTGCTGAGCGAGATACCCCAAGAGGAGCATTCCAAAGAATCGATCCCCTTCGGTCCGCGACGGGTCTTCCGACATGCCGATAGCCAGCCTCTCGATTTGGTCAGGGTAAGCCAATGCCATAAGGCGCCCTTCACGCAGGCCGAATACCTCCTCTCGTATGAGCCGGGGGCTCCGCCTCAAGCCCTCTCCCTTCAGCACCCTGGAAAACCTCTTGGCGAGGGTGCCGAGTTCAATCTCGAGGTTGATCTTTCGAGATGTAGCCTGCTCTGTGGAGGGCGCGGTGGCGGCAATTTGCTCTCCGGGAGGGCTAGCGATGGAGAGATTAGGTCCATCCTTATTCGGTGATGAGAGGTTCTGGACTGCTGGGACCAAAACTTCTGCCCTGCGGAATGAAGCAATGTAAAAGAGCCCAACCAGCAGGAGCAGAACTCCCAATGCCGTGCCGACCAGAGACAATCGAAACTTCTTAGTCCACATTCTTGAATGCCGGGTGAACGTATCTGGCCGTATCTCGCGTGGGCTTAACCTGTTCGTCGGTAAGCCGGTTTCCGGCGCTGTCGGTCCGTCTTCCCGCTTCAGATTCTCGCATAAGATTCCAGTTCAGTGGATTAGAAGGGTCCGCAGGGTTAGACAGCGAGAACGCCTTATTGTTGAGCACATCCTTCAAATTGTTGATGCCTCCGCTGAGGTCATCCCAACTTTCGATGTGGCGAATTCCCATGGGCCCAAGGAGGTGGAAGATCTCATGAGCCTCCGTAAATGCTGGCGCGTCATCTGCGATAACAACGGTGGTGCCAGTCCGCTTAATGTTCCACTTGCTCCAAGTGCATCCGTATGAATTTTGCAGCCGGTAAACCAGGTAGATGTTGATGAGGTTGTGCGTGGGATCACCGGGTTGGTCATAGCTTTGATAAAGGGTCTGCAATTGGGCGGAAGCTGCGCCGGTCGGAGTCTGGTCGATGAATTCCCCCTGGGCATTGAACATCGTCGCGGCGGGAAATTCTAATAGATCGCTATTGGGGATGTCGTAAAGGTTAAGCCCAGCTTGGGCCAAGACTGTATTAATGGTTTGCTCGAAGGACGCATTGAAATTATTGCGATCAGTGGCCCGCAAGCTATCTTGGGTTGGATTACCACTGACAAAGAAGTTGTTCGGAGTCCCCGACCCCCACGAGCGCTGCGTTTGCCCAGATCCTCCACTGCCGTTTTTCCCATTCTGTGGGAATCTAATTTGGACCTTCAGATTCACCCAATTACTCGTCTGCACCATGATATAGGCCTGAACCTGGCCGTATCCGGTGACATCCCCAACAAACTTGATCGAGTCGAACTGAACGTCCTCCAAATTGGA